>NZ_JBSGDY010000033.1:0-45568 GCF_053602615.1 Micromonospora sp. NPDC004336 | reverse complement strand
CCCGGGCGCCCCCCGCGGGGGGGGGGGGCCCGCCCCCCCCGCCCCGCCGCCCCCCCCCCCCGGGGCCCCCCCCCCCCCCCCCCCCCCCGCGCCCCCCCCCCCCCCCCCCCCCGCCCCTTCCCGCCACCCCCGGCATTCCCTGCCCAGCCCTCCTGACGCCGACGCTCCTTCCTGGCTCCGGCGCACCCCGACCCCGACGCGCCCTCCCGGCCTCCCGGGTAGATCAGCACGTGGCAGCCCCTGACCCGGACGCGAAGCTCGTGCTGATCAACGCCTGGGCGTCACCCGCAACCCGCGATCAGGGTGTGATCAGCCAGCCTCCGCCCGAGGACGAGACGGTTTCGCTGTAGATCAGCGTGAGAGAGCCGCGTCCGGATGGTCGGTGTCCTGTCGGGGGGACGTGCGGGTGCGGCGGTACTCGCCGGGCGTCACAGCGAAATGGCGCCGGAAGGCCAGGTGGAAGCCGACGGCCGAGCGGTAGCCGACCCGTTCGGGAAGCACGCCGAGCGGCAGGGCGGTCTCGTTCAGGAGGCGGGCCGCCTCGCGCATCCGGCGGCCGGTCAGGTGGCGGGCCGGGGCCTCGCCGACGAGGCGGGTGAACGTGGTCGCGAAGGCCGACCGTGACATGTTCGCCTCCCGGGCCAGTGACTCCAGCGTCCACGGCTCGTCGAAGCGGGTCTGGATCGCCAGCAGGGCACGGCCGATCGCCGAGTGTCGCAACGCCTGCAGCGCGGGCGAGACGTCGGCGAGCCTGCCCACCGCCACCCGCAGCGCCAACACGAAGACCAGCTCGAACGAGCGCAGCGCCACCAGCTGGGCGCCGGGCGCGTCGTCGCGCGTTCCGTCGGCCAGACGGTCGAGGGTGCCGGCCAGCAGTGGCTCGCCGGCGAGCATCTCACGGTCGAGCACGAGGATCTCCGGCAGCGCCCGATACAGCGGGGACACCGCGCTCTCGTCGTAGTGCAGCCCGCCGCACAGCAGCTCGGTCGCCGGGCCCGGGCCGTCCACGCGGACCTCGGTGGTCGTCCCGGCAGGGCGGCCGGGGAGCAGCAGGTCGATCGGGGTCGTGGCGCGGCCGGGCCGGTCCGCCAACTCGTGCGCGGTGCCGTACGGGAAGACCGCGAGCTCGCCCGCGCCCAGGGTGATCGGATCGGATCTGCCGGGCATGGTGATCGCGCACTCGCCGGAGTGCACGTAGTGCAGGATCGCGTTCCGTTCCTGGTCGCCGCGCAGGCCCCAGGGCGCGCGAGCTTTCCAGCGGCTGGCGAACACGCCCTCCAGACGCAGCGGCGCCAGCAGTTCTCCAAGCAGATCGGCCCCGGGCGAGGAGATCTGCCGCACCTCCACGGTCATGGACGATCCTTAAACGAGACAGGACTCATGCTTATAGAACGTACAGCGGGCTCCCGGCAGTCTGGAGGGCATGAGCGATACCTACCTGGTGATCGGCGCGGGCGGCGCGCAGGGCGGAGCGGTCGCCCGGCGGCTGCTGAGGGACGGGCACCGAGTGCGCGGCTTCGGCCGGAGCGCGGCGGGGCCGTCCGGTGTGGTCTGGGTGCGCGGCGATCTCGCGGATCCCGCCGCCGTACGGGCCGCGTTCGACGGGGTGACGCGGGCCTCGGTGACGTTGCCCATGGAATTCGATCCGGCAGCGGTGGCCCGGCAGGTGGACAACATCGTCGCGGCGGCCGACGGCCTGGAACGACTGGTGTACAACACCGGTAACCGCATCCCGGTGACCCGGACGGGCGTTGCGGCCTTCGAGTCGAAACGGGACGCGGCCGAGGCCCTCCTGTCGTCCGGCGTCCCGACCGTCGTGCTGCGCCCACCCGTCTACTTGGACAACCTGGTCGCCCCCTGGGCGCGGGCGGCCCTGGCCAACGGCTTCCTTCCCTACCCGCTCCCGGAGGGCCACCGGGTCGCCTGGCTGGCCCACGACGATCTCGGCGCCCTCACGGCCGCCGCCTTCGATCGCGACGACTTGACCGGAACGGCCATCGACGTGGGCGGAAGGGACGCGGTGACCGGCCCCGAACTGGCGGCCGCCTTCGCCTCCGTGCTCGGCCGGGAGATCCGGTACGTGCCGGTGCACGCCGACACGTTCGAGGAGGAGATGGCACCCGTGCTCGGCGCGGCTGTCGCGGCGGGCGTGGCCGGCACGTACCGATGGCTGGCCGCGCCCGAGGGCATCGGTCTCTACGAAGGCGACGCGGACAAGGTCGAAGCGCTCTTCGGCGTCGAACTGACACCTCTGCGCACCTGGATCGAGAGGAACTTCAGGATCGAGCGGAACGCCGGGGCCATGCCGTGAACGGCGCCGTCGATGAAATCGTCCAGCATCATCGTTTCATTGAGAGCTGGCTGCGTGGCGACGCGGACCCGGCCGACGTCCGTCCCTTCCTCGACATGCACACGCCGGACTTCACGTGGTACGACCCGGACGGCTCACTCAAGACCCTGCCCGACATGGCGCCGATGATGACGGAGGCCCACGGAGCCGTCCCGGGCCTCGTCCTGGAGATCCGCGACCCGCGCGTACTGCTGGACGAGGACGGCATGGTCGTGGCCGCCTACGAGGAGCACCAGCGGACGCCGACGTCGTCCAACGCCCGCCGAGCCGTGGTGATCTTCGCCGCCGCGCCCGACGCCCGCAACGGCCTGCGCTGGCGTCACCTGCACGAAACCTGGATCACCTGAAGCAGGACCGAGGACGGTCCAGGATCGCGGCGAGCGCGCACCACACCGACCGGCCCGCTGCGCGGCGACGATGGTCGGCGCCCGGCACGCGAGCGCGGACCACGGCTCCCGGGCGGCGGCCCATGGCATCGCCACGGGCCGCCGCCCCGGTGTTCACCCAGGTTCCGGCCGTCAGCGGAACGCGTCGACGTGGCGCTCGACCCAGTGCGCGAAGGTGTGCGCGGGCCGGCCGAGCAACTGCTCGACGTGCGGGCTGACGCGCTGCTCCGCCGGCGTCGGCTCGCCGAGGATGGACAGCGTGCCGTCGACGACCGGCTCGGGCATGAACCGCAGCATCTGCGCGCGTGCCTCGTCGCGTGACTGCTCGACGAATTCGACCGGTTCGCCGAGCGCGGCGGCGAGGTCGGCGGCGCGCTGCCGGGGCGTGCTGAGGACGGGCCCGGTCAGCTCGTAGCTGCGGCCGCCGTGCGCCGCGTCTCGCAGGACGGTGGCGGCCGCACCGGCGATGTCGTCCGGGTCGATGACGGGCAGGCCGACGTCGCCGAACGGTGCGGCGACCATCCTGCGGGCACGGACCAACTCGACCCAGGCGTACGCGTTGGAGGCGAACCCTCCCGGCCGCAGGATCGTCCAGGCCAGACCGGAGTCCTCGACCGCCCGCTCGATGCCGCGCAGCGGCGCGTGCGACACCGACTCCGGGCGGGTTCCGGCCGCCTGCGACGACAGCAGCACCACCCGCTCGACCCCGCCGGCCCGGCTCACCTTGAGGATCTGATCGACGTCCAGATGGGCGCCCGCGGCGGTGCGCCGCGCCGGGGCGAACTGAGCGCCGTCAGCGGACCCGGCTCTCCCAGACCGGCTGCCGGGGCTCGTCGTTGTGCACGATGACGTCGACGTGGTCGGTCGGGCGGGCCGCGGCGAAATAGAACTGTTGCGAGGGGATGTAACGCTCGCGCCAGCGCCGTTCGACCTCGGCCCAGGTCGACGCCCGGCGCTCTCGGACGACGGCACGTTCCACGGTCTTCTCGAACGTGGTCGACACGAAGACGCGCAGGTCCCACCGGTCGACGAGTTCCGGGCGCATGAGGAAGACGCCGTCGAAGACCAGTACGGCGTCGGCGGCGGCGGTCGTGACCGGCGGGGACGACACGGCATCCGCCGCACGGTCGTAGACCGCGCGCTGGAAGCGTCGGTCACCACCCGGGCCGAGCGGATCGAGCAGGACCCGGTTGAGCGCGTCGTGGTCGTGCGCGTCGAAGTAGCAGCCCTCGGCCGAGTACTCGCCGCGCGGATAGCGCTGCGCCCGGGGGCGGAGGAAGTCGTCGATCGTCGCGCGGATGACGTCGCGGCCCTGCTCCCGCAGGACGACGGCCAGCTCGTCGGCGAGGGTGGTCTTGCCGGCGGCGGGCGGTCCGTCGACGGCGACCCGCGTCGGGTGTCCGACCGTGACGGACGAGACCGCCTCAGCCAGGCGGCGAAGCAGTTCCTCGCGGGTGCCCTGGTCCACGCCCCTGCCCCGTCCCGGTCTCGCGAAGGCCGCCGTGTCGAGCCGACCCTACGCGCGCCGGGCCGCTCGCGCTGCCCGCCCCGAGTGAGCGAGACTTGCCGCTCACGGGGGTGGTCTGATCGCGGCGCTCGATCATGACCGGCGACGACGGCAGAAGGTGGGCGTGAGATGGATCTGCTCGAGGACCAGATCGAGGCGGCACGGCGCAGTGGCGCCTCCTCGTTGGATCTGTCCGGGCGCTCGTTGCACACCCTGCCGGAGTCGTTGGCCGGCCTGACGACCCTCACCCGGCTGATCCTGGTCGGCAATCAGCTCTCAACCCTGCCGGAATGGCTGGGTGACCTGACCGGCCTCACCGAGCTGGGCCTGGGCGGCAACCGGCTCGCCGCGCTGCCGGAGTCGCTCGGCAACCTCAGGGCCCTGACCTGGCTGGGCCTTTCCGGTAACCGGCTGTCGGTGCTGCCGGAGTCGCTGCGTGGCCTGACGGCGCTCACCTGGCTGGACCTGGCCGACAACCAGCTGTCGGTGCTGCCGGAATGGCTGGGTGACCTGGCCGCGCTGACCCGGCTGGACCTGAGCGGCAACCGGCTCACCACGCTGCCGGAGTCGCTGGGCGATCTGCCCGCTCTCACCCGGTTGTACCTGACCAACAACCAGCTCACCACGCTGCCGGAGTCACTGGGGTCCGTGGCCGCACTCACCCGGCTCGACCTGGCCGGCAACCAGCTCACCGTACTGCCCGGGTGGCTGCGCGACCCCGTGGCTCGCGAGCGGCCGGGGAACGCTCCGGTGCACGCGTGGATCGACGGCACCCGCACCACCCTGGCCGGCGCCGCCGACCTCGACGCCGTCCTCGACCGGGTGACGTCCAGCGGCCTGACGCTGGTCAGCGAGGACGGCGTCCGGTCCCTGCACATCACCCTCGCCGGGAGCCGATCCGGGCTGGCCTGGGAGGACGAGGACGAGATGATGCTCAGTTGGGGGCCGGTACCGCCGGGCGCCCCACCCGGCATGACTGCCGGCGACGCCGACTACGCGTTCTCCGACCCGTGGTTCACCGTCGAGGACGCCGACCCCTTCGAGATCACCGACGGACACGCCCGCCAGGCCGGCCACGAGTTCCTGCGTACGGGCCGCCGGCCCACCAACGTCCAGTGGGTCGACAAGCCCTAGTCGGCCCGGCGACCAGGCGCGACGACTCGGAGCGGGCGCAGCCTCTCCGGGTCGGTGCCGGTGCGCGGTACTAGGTTGATCACCATGGCCGACATCGAGCTCACCACGCCGCCGACGCTCCCGCAGCCCAACGGATACAGCCACGTAGCCAGCATCGGTCCGGGTCACAGGCTGGTGTGGACGTCGGGTCAGGTGCCCATCGCCGCCGACGGCACCGCGGCGCCCGCCGGCGACTGGGCGGCCCAGACCCGGCAGGCCATGCACAACGTCAGCGCCGCCCTGACCGCGGCGGGCGCGACGTGGGACGACGTCTTCAAGCTGACCTTCTACGTCGTCGACACCACCGCACTGGCGGCCGTGCGGGCGGTGCGGGACGAGTTCATCAACGTCGAACGGCCGCCGACCAGCTCACTCGTCCAGGTGGCCGGTCTGTTCCGACCGGATCTGCTGATCGAGGTCGAGGCGGTCGCCGCGGTCGCCGACCGCTGAGGCGCACGCCCCGGACGGGCTCGGCCTCCCGGCGCCGGCCGCCGATCGAATCGCCGGCACCGCCCGGTCGACCGGCGGCCCGCACATCGCCGTACGTCTCCCGCAGGCCGAAGCCGCGCCCGACAGGGCGATGGCTCGGTCGGTCCGGCTGCCGCAACCGGCGCGACTGACCGCCGCCGCCGGTTGCCGTCGCCGTTGCCGTCGACAGGGGCGGATCTTCGCGGCCGACCAGATCTTGACAAGGCGCGAGTACCTCTCGCTAGCATGCACATATGCATAAGTACGCAGATGACCATACGATCGGGCTGGGCGGCTGCGCCGTCCGGGTGGTCGACGCCGACCGGGTCACCCCCGTCAGCGACCTGACGCCGCCCGCCGAGGCCCCACGCTCCGGCCACGACGGGACCGCCTGATGGGGGCGGGGCACGGGCACGGGCATGCGGGCGGCCGACACCGCTGGCGGCTGGCCGTCTCGTTCGCGCTGATCAGCACCTTCTTCGTCGTCGAGCTGACCTTCGGGCTGCTGTCGGGGTCGCTTTCGCTGCTCTCGGACGCCGGCCACATGGCCGCCGACGTGGTCACCCTCGCCGCGGCGCTGGTCGCCACCCGGATCGCCACCCGTCCGGACTCCACCGGCCGGCGCAGCTACGGCTCCTATCGGGCCGAGGTGTTCGCGTCCCTGCTGGCCGTGGTGCTGATGCTGGGCGTCGCGGTCTACGTGGTCGCGGAGGCGATCGGCCGCCTCGGCAGCCGGGCCGAGGTGTCCTCCGGGTCGATGCTGGTCGTCGGCGCCATCGGCCTGCTGGTCAACGTGGTCGCGTTGCTGATGCTCCGGTCCGGGTCGCGCGAGAGCATCAACGTCAAGGGCGCCTACCTGGAGGTCGTGGCCGACACCGTGGGCTCCGTCGGCGTCATCGCGGCCGGCTGGCTGGTGGCCGCCACCGGTCAGGTGGTGTGGGACACGGTCGTCGCGCTGGCCATCGGCGCGTTCGTCGCCGTGCGGGCGGTCATGCTGGGCCGGCAGGTCTTCGCCATCCTGGGCCAACACGTTCCCGAGGGCGTCGACGTCGCCGCGGTGGCCGGCGACCTGGCGGCCATCGACGGCGTACGCGACGTGCACGACCTGCACCTGTGGACGTTGACCTCCGGAATGAACGTCGCCACCGCCCACCTGGTCACCACGGACGAAAGCGTCAACCACGGCGTCCTGGACCAGGCCCGCGACCTGCTCCGCCACCGCCACGGCATCGCCCACGCCACCCTGCAGGTCGAGCCAGCCGACCATCGCGGCTGCGACGAACTCGGCTGGTAGCCACCACCCCGCCCGTCCTGCCCTTCCCTCTCACCATCGGGAGATCGTCATGGCCTCCACCGGCCACTCCGCCGGCCTGCCGAGCACGCTCGACACCCGCCTCGCCTGGCCGTTCCTGCTGCCCTTCGGCGTGTACGTGCTGCACACCCTGGAGGAGCTGCCCGGCTTCGCCGCCTGGGCCACCCGGCACTTCGGGCCCGAGAGCACGGGGACCTTCGCCGCGTACCACATCCCGCTCATCCTCCTGGTGCTGGCCTGTTCCTGGCGGGCCGCGCGGACCGGCGGTGGCGGCTGGGTGGTGGCGGCGACCGCCTTCCAGTGGCAGTTCGCCGTCAACGCCGTGTTCCACCTGGCCACCTGGGTCGTCCTGGGTGACTACTCCCCCGGCGCGGTCACCGCCGCCACGGTCTCCCTGCCGGCGACCGCCTACTACCTGACCTGGCTGTGGCGCCACCGGCGCGCCACTGGCCGACAGATCGCCCTGGCCATCCCGCTGGGCACGCTCATCGCGGCCGCCGCGATCGGCTTCCTGTTCCTCTGACGGTCCGGTCGTGCCGCCACCGGGCCGTTCGTGGTCGGGCGCGGCCTCCGGGCAGCGCCGCCGGCAGGGGCCGCGCCCGCCGGCTGGTCGGCCGGTCCATCCGCCGCACGCGTACGCCGTGCGCCATGCCGCGCCCCGCTGCCGTGTCGTCGGGCGCCGTCCCTGACGACGCCGGGCGGCTCTCAGCCCGTCAGGGCTCGTTGCAGGACGTCGCGCAGGTAGCCCGGATCGGCGGGGCCGTTGTCGAGCAGGATGGCCGTGCAGAGCCCGTCGGAGGCGGCGACCACCCCGGCGATGGCGGTCGGATCGTCGGTGAGGGTGGCGGCTAGCTCGGCGACGTTCTCCCGCCACCGACGCGCCACCGGACGCAGGGCGGGCCGGCGGGCGGCGAGGGTGGCGAGCTCGCGTTCGGCCAACGCGCGTTCGCGTCCCGGGCCGGCGGTCTCGGCGATGAGCTCGGCCAGGCCGGCGATCTTGTCGCCCGGGGCGTCCATGATCTGGCGGATCCGGGCGGTGTAGCCGTCGGCGACGCTGGTCAGGGCGGCGACGAGGAGGTCGTCGAGGGTGGCGAAATAGTAGGTGCTCAGGCTCGTGGCGACGCCGGCCTGCTTGGCGACGGTGCGATGGGTGACTCCCGCGGCGCCGTCGCGGGTGACCACCGCCAGGGTGGCTTCGATGATCTCGGCCCGGCGTCTGGTGCCACGGGCGAGACGCCCGTCGACGTGCTCTGCGCCGTCGTCGGCCATGGCACCTCCCTCCACCCGTCCCCAGGGTAGTCGGACCATCGTTCAACCGACCGTCTCCGCCTCCGCCTCCTGCTCGTGCTGCTCGTGTCCGAGTCGCGGCAGGTGGCGCAGCATGCGCAGGCACAGCACGGTGGCGGCGGCGATCGCGAGCCCGGCGACCAGGGAGGCGACGTTCACGCCCGTGGTGAAGGCCAGCCGCGCGTCCACCAGCGCGCCGCCGGGGAGGTCGTCGGCGATCGCGGCGGCCGCGCCGAGGCTGTCGGCGAGCGCGGCCCGCTGGCTCTCGGAGAGGGCTTCGGGCAGGGTGAGGTTGGCGCGGTAGACGGCCGTGGTGAGGCTGCCCAGGATCGCGACGCCGATGGCGATGCCGAGTTCCTGCACGGTCTCCGACAGCGAGGCGGCCGAGCCGGACTTCGCCGCCGGAGCGGCGCCGACCACGATCTCGGTGCCGAGGGCGGCGATCGCCCCGAGGCCGAGATAGACGAGGGCGAACGCGGCCGCGACCGGCAACTCGTCGTGCGGGCCGGAGGTGGCCAACAGCCCGTAGCCGATCAACGAGACGCCCAGGGTGCCGCCCATCACGTAACCGGGTCGGATGCGCCGCGCCAACACCGGCGCGCCGATGCCGGCGGCGAACATCGCCAGTGCCGGGGGCCCCATCCACAGGCCCGCCACGAACGGACTCAGTCCCTCCACCAGTTGCAGGTACTGGGTCACCAGGTACATGGTGCCGCCCACCCCGACGAGCCCGACGAGCAGCACGGTCAACGCGACGCCGAACGCCCGGTTCCGGAACAGGGTGACGTCGAGCAGCGGATCGGCCAGGCGGCGTTGCCTGCGCCAGAACACCACCCCGGCGGTCGACCCCACCACCACGGCGACGACGACGCCCGCGTCGAGTCCCTGGGCGGCGGCATGCTTGACCGCGTAGACGATCGGCAGGAGCACCGCCAACGACAGCGCCACGCTGCCGAGGTCGAGCCGCCCGGCCCGCGGATCGGCGTACTCGGGCAGCAGCGCCCGACCCGACATCAGCACGACGACCGCGACCGGCACCGCCACGAGGAACGCGGCACCCCACCAGAACCTGTCCACCAGTACGCCGCCCAGGATCGGACCGGCGGCCATCCCCACCGCGAACATGGTGGCCCACACCCCGATCGCCACCGCCCGCTGCCGCGCGTCGGGGAACATGTTCGAGATCAGCGACAGCGTCGAGGGCATCAGGGTCGCACCCGCGATCCCCAACAGCGCCCGCGCGGCGATCAGCAGTTCCGGATTCGGGGCGAAGGCAGCGAACACCGAGACCGCCGCGAACGCGGAGATCCCGATCATCAGCAACCGGCGCCGCCCCAACCGGTCCCCCAGCCTGCCCATGGTGACGAGGAAGCCCGCCAGCAGGAAGCCGTAGGCATCCATGATCCACAACGTCTGCGCCGCCGAGGGCCCGAGGTCGGCCGCCATGGCCGGTAGCACCAGGTACAGCACCGTCACGTCCAGTCCGAGCAGCACCGTCGGCAGCGCCAACAGCGCCATGCCCGCCCACGCTCGCACGCCCGCCGACGCGGTGACCCGTCCCGCCATCGAATCCTCCTCAACCTCGAAGCCATCAGTTGAACGATCGTACAACTAGAACGATCGTACAACTAGATCCGGCGACGGACGCGGCCCGGACGAGCGGGGACCGTCGGGGCTCAGGCACGCGGACCGACGACGACGCCGCCGGCGGTCGGCGGCGGTCGGCGGCGGTCGGCGGCGGTCGGCGGCGAGTCGCAGGCACGGAGGAGGCCGTCCGGCCGACCGGTCAGCGCGGGGCGTGCGGAGCGCCCGTCACCTCGGCCGGCGACGTGCGAGCCGCAGCCAGGTGGCCTCCCGGTCAGCCGGTCGTGGCGGCTCCGGAGGGCGGCCGGCGGCCTGCCGGCTGTCGCCCAGGACCACGCCGAACAGGACAGCCGCCGCGATGGATGCCGCGACGAGCGGCGGAGCGGCCAGCAACGGCGGGCCGGCGGCGAGCATGACGGCGATGCCTACCCAACGGCGGAGGGAGATTCGGGCGAAGACGGCTAGTTCGAGGGCGGCCCGGCCGAGCAGGAAGCAGGCGGGGCCACCGAGGATCATGGCGAGCCACGCCGGATGGCTGTGCCCGGCGGGGCGCGTCTGGACGATGCCGTGCCCGATCGAGGTACCGACGATGCCAATGATCATCACGAAGTGTGCGGATCCGGCGAACCGGCCGACGCGTGCCGGATCGCGAGCCCTGGACACCGCGTCGCCGAGCACCAGACCCGCCCGGTGGAAATAGATCCGCCACAGCAACACCGCGGTCAGGAACGCCACGAGCAGGCCGAGGATCTCGTTGAGCGTGACGTTTCGGCGACCACTCGCGAACGTGGCGCCGACCGACAGAATTGTCTCTCCCAGGGCGATGAGAGTCAGCTGCTGATACCGCTCGGTCAGGTAGTGCGGCCGTAGAGCCCACACCAGAGCGCGCTCCCGCCCACGGCGCGGCAGCGGCCAACCCAACCGTGCCGACCCCAGTTCGACGGTCACCGCCACGCCCCACAACACCAGCTGCCCGGCGCCGCCGGTCAACGCGCCAGCGACCCAGAACACCGCCGCCACCCCGAACCAGGCCAGGTTCCGGTAGTACAGCTCGTGGAGTGGATGTGCGCCCAGCACCCAGACGAGGATCGCGACCCGGCCCGCCTGCGCCACCGCGTATGCCAGCGCGAACACGATCGCGCCACCGTCGAAGGCGGTCGTCAGGCTGGTGCCCATCACCAGCATGGCGAACGCCGTCAGCAGGACCGACCGCTGGGTCTTCGCTGTCTCAGGCTCGAATCTGGCAGTCACGTAGGTCGTTATCGTCCACGTCCAGATCAGCGGCATGAACAGCAGGAGGGCCTTCCCGACCGCGATCCATCGGATGGAGGAGTCGGCACTACCGGCGCCCTCGACCACGAAGCCGACCAGCCGGTTGAGCGCGAACACCATGACCAGATCGAAGAACAGCTCGAGGTAGCTGGCCTGCTCACTGCTCTCCCGGGTACGCAACAGCCCCGCCGCCCGCTGTCGATCCCACCGATCGCGGTCTCCCTGCACCCCCTCATCGCAGCCGATGCCGTCCGCGACTGCAGAAAAATCGACAGCCGTCCTGCCCGCCGTCGATCCACCCCTTCCGGGCGGGCCTGGCCCGGCTCGGCGGGCCTTCCCCGCCGTCCACGACGCACCCCGGTTCGGGCATCTTCGCGGACGCTCGGGCAGGCGTCAGCCCGAGGCATTCCCGACGCCGGCCCGTTCGCGCGCGGCGAGGATGTCCGGGACGTGCGTCTCGGCCCACTGTCGTACGGCACGCAGCGGAACAAGCAGGGAACGGCCGAGCTCGGTCAGGGCGTACTCGACGCGCGGCGGGTTGCCGCCCAGGTCGGTACGGGTGAGCAGTCCGTCGGCCTCCATGGCGCGCAGCGTCTCGGTGAGGGCCTTGGGGGTGATCCCACGGATGTGCGCCTTGAGCTCGGTGAACCGCATCGGTCCGTCCTCCAGCGCGTTGACGACGAACACCGTCCAGCGCGCCCCGATGCGGTGCAGCACCGTGCGGCTCGGGCACGTCGCCGCCATGACGTTGTACGCCTTGCCCATGGGGCCCCTCCGGTAGCGTTGAAGATACCGGTAGCAAATGTATACCGTCGCGCCCATGAGCGAGAACCTGGCAGGCAGGCGGATCCTGGTCGTGGGCGGGGCCCGCGGGATCGGCGCCGAGATCGTCCGACGCACCGGGCAGGCCGGTGCCGAGGTCGTCGTCGCCGCGCGGTCCGGCCCCGAGGTCCGGATCGACGTCACCGACGAGACCACCATCGCGCGGGCCGCGGAGTCGCTCGGCGCCTTCGACCACGTCATCTCCACCGCGTCGGCGCACCACGACGTACCGGTGCCCGACCTGGAACACGACGAGATCCAGGCCGCCTTCGCCGCCAAGATCGTCGGCCCGCTGCTGCTGGCCAAGCACTTCGCTCCACGGATGCCCGCCGGCGGGTCGTTCCTGTTCTTCTCCGGCATCGTGGGCTGGCAGCCGAAGCCCGGCACCGTCGTCAAAGGCACTGCGAATGCCGCCCTGGCCGCGCTGGTCACCCACCTGGCCGTCGAGCTCGCGCCGCTGCGCGTCAACGCCGTCGCGCCCGGCATCACCGACTCGGGCACCTGGGACCGGCTTCCGGACGACCGTCGCCGCGCCCTGTACGACAGAGCCGCCGCGGCCTCACTGGCAGGCAGGGTCGGCACGCTCGCAGACGTCACCGACGCCGTCCTGTGGCTCCTGGGTGCGGGATGGGTGACGGGCGAGACGGTCCATGTCGACGGCGGCTCCCGGCACCGCTGATCCCGGCGCCACCGACACCATGGCAACCACCACCAAGAAACAGGCGCGCGCCCTCGTCCGCGCCTCCGGCGGTCCACGCTACGCCGTCGCCCTGGCCGTGGACGCGCTCGGCACCGGCCTGCTGCGGCCCTTCCTGCTGCTCTACGGTGTGCTGGTCCTCGGGCTGTCCGCGCCTGCCACCGGCATCGCCATGACGGTCGGCATCGTCGTCGGTCTGGTGTGCGTGCCCGCGGTCGGCGCATGGCTGGACCGCGGCGCACGCAGCACGGTCGTGGCAGCGTCGATGCTGGTACGGGTGCTGGGCGCGGCGCTGCTGCTGGCCACCCCGACGGGGAACGTCTGGCTGTTCGCGACAGCGGCACTCTTCCTCGGCATCGGCAACCAGGCATGGCCGGCCGCCCACGCCGCCCTCGTGGCCACGGTCGCCCACGGCCGGGAACGTGACGCCGCCCTCGCCGGGGGCCGCGCCCTGCGCAACGCCGGTCTGGGCGCCGGCGCGCTCCTCGCCACCGTGTTCCTGACCGGCGGCACCACCGCCTCAACGTGCCCGAGATCGCGCTCCCCCTGGTCCTGGTGACACAGCTGCACGCCTCCCCGGTGTGGTCGGCGGCAATCTTCGTGCTGAACACGGTGCTGGTGGTCGCTCTGCAGGTTCCGGTCACCGTACTGCTGTCCCGCTTCCACCGGCAGACCGTGCTGGCTCTCGCCGGCGTGG
Organism: Micromonospora sp. NPDC004336; assembly: GCF_053602615.1. NCBI lineage: Bacteria > Bacillati > Actinomycetota > Actinomycetes > Micromonosporales > Micromonosporaceae > Micromonospora > Micromonospora sp. NPDC004336. Next base: position 32,013 of record NZ_JBSGDY010000033.1, on the reverse strand, counting down.
TGATCGCCGCGTCCTACCTCGGCTTCCTCGCGGCCGCCTTCCTGGGGCACGGTTGGGGCGCCCCGGCCGTCGTCGCGGTGTCCGTGGTCTGCACCCTCGGCGAGATCGTCTACGCGGGCAGCGCCACCGCGCTCGTCACGGCGCTCGCCCCGGCCCGCGTCCTGGGACGCGCCCTCGCCCGCTTCCAGCTCTCCACGGGCTTCGGCCTCGCGGTCTCCCCGGCGGTCATCACCGCTCTCGCCGCCCGCGGCCCGGTCGCCCTCTGGGGCAGCCTCGCCGCCGCGACGCTCCTCTCCGCCTCCGCCGTCGCCACCGGGAAGGACCGGGGAACGCGGCTCAGCGGTCGGGGCGGAGGTGCCGACCCGTGCCCCGGGTCACGACAGCAGCTCGACGGCGTCCCGCAATCCGATTCGACCGGGGCGTTCGACTGTCGCCCAGACGCCGAGCGTCATGTCGTTGTGCTCCGCGACGGTCCGCAAGAGCTGCCCGTGCTCGGGGAGGTCGTCCTGAGCGAGATCGATCATGACGCACCGGGTCAGCCGTTGGCACGGCCGCAGCACGACCTCCGGCCCGACCCGGATCGCCCGGCCGAGCCAGCCGTCCTCGACGAAGTCGCTCCCGGGTGCGTCGACGAGTAGGTTCGCCCGGAACCGCGCCGCGTCGACCGGCTCCCCGAGCAGATCGTGGAGTCTTCGCAGCGCCGCCGTACTGATCAGGCTGACCGGCCCCTCGTCGTGGTGCCTGACCTCCGCCTCGCGCCCGATGGTGACGGGGCGAGCGAGCACCTCGCTGACCGCCTCGTGCCCGGCCGGGTCATCGGCGTGGAAGCGACGCCCGTCAGGCAACCCGACGACCGGCGCAGGATCGGCGAGGTGCCCGCGGAGCATGAACAGGCCCGGCATCCGGCGGAAGCGACGGGTGTTCTTCCCGCTGCCCAGCTTCCCGTCCGCGTCCCGCACCGCCCACAACCGGTCGCCGACCAGTCCACGCCGCTCGACCTCCACGGTCGTCAACTGCTCGCCGAGCAGCGACTTGATCGGATACCTGCGGATCTCCGCCACCTGCACGGGCCTGACTCTAGATCACCGGACCAGACACGATCAGCGGGCCGGGACGGGCCACCCCTTGCGGAGGGGCTTCCGTCCGGAGTCGACCTTCCGCGTCGGTCGACCCGGAAAAACCGCGGGGAACCCCCTTGCGCAATGGTCAAGGATCGTTGACCATTGCTCCCATGCCTGCCGACGATCTTCCCGAGACGTTCCACGTCACCACCGCCGAACAGCTACGCGCCGTCTCCAGCCTCACGCGTCACCGCATCATGGCCGTGCTCCGCTTCGAGCCCGCGACGATCACGCAGATCGCCGAGCGGGTGGGTCTCGCGAAGGGAAGCTCCAGCTACCACCTACGACTGCTGGAGCGGGCCGGCCTGGTGAAGGTGGTGCGGACGCGGAAGGTGCGGGGGGTCACCGAGCGGTACTACGCGATGGCCGCGCGGTCGATCGTGCTGCCCGACCCGGGCGAGGGAGGGCCGGACGTGCTGATGCGGCACGCGGTCGCCGACCTGGAGGCAGCGCGGGACGGCGAGCGGCACGTACGGATGGCGCACCTGCGGCTCACCGACGAGCAGTTCGCGGAGTTGGGGGCGCGGCTGGAGGCGCTGGCGGACGAATACCGGGAGCTGTCGGATCCGTCGCTGCCGGACGCGTCCCTCGTCTTCGCACTCTTCCACCCGGCGCGGCGCGAGCATGCCGAGGGCGACGCCAAGTGACCTCGGAGGCCCAGCAGTTGCCGACCGGATTCGGACGGCTGTGGACCGCGCAGACCATCTCCTCGCTCGGCGACGGCGTGTCGCACGCCGCGCTGCCGCTGCTCGCGTTGGCGTTGACCAGGGATCCGATGGCGCTCGCCGTCGTCACGGCCGCCGGCACGCTGCCGTGGCTGCTCTTCGGGGTGCTGGGCGGTGCGCTGGTGGACCGTTGGGACCGCCGGCGCACGATGTGGGTCGTGGACGCGGCGCGGGCGGTGTTGCTCGCGATACCGGCGGCGGCGGCCGCGCTCGACATGCTGAGCATTCCGCTGCTCGCGGCCGTCGCCTTCCTGCTCGGCCTCGGCGGACTCTTCTTCGACACGGCCGCCACGGCCTACCTGCCGGATCTGCTCGGCCGCGACCCCGCGCTCCTGCAACGCGCCAACTCCCGCCTGCGCGGCGCCCAGACCGCCGCGTCCGGCTTCGCGGGGCCGCCAGCGGGCAGTGCCCTGCTCGCGCTCGGACGGTCGGTTCCGCTGCTCGCCGACGCGCTGTCGTTCGCGATCTCCGCGCTGCTCGTACGGTCGCTGCCTGCCGTGCCCCGGCCCGTACCGCAGGTCCGTGAGTCGCTGCTGCGGCAGGCTCGGGCCGGCGCCTCGTACGTGTTCCGGGACCGGTTGCTGCTCGGGCTCGCGCTGCGCCCGGCGGTCGGGAACGTCGCCTTCCTCGCCATGGGGACCGTCCTCGCCCTCTTCGCGCACGAGCGTCTCGGCATCGGCGCCTTCGGCTTCGGCCTGCTGCTCACGGCGGAGGCCACCGGCGGTCTGCTCGGCGCGGGCATCGCCTCCTTCCTCGGCCGACGGCTCGGCACCGGCGCCGCGCTCACCTGCACGGCCGCGGCCGAGGGGCTGGCGATCCTGGGCCTCGCCGCCGCCCCGAACCCGTACGTCGCAGGCCTCGCACTCGCCGTCTGCGGAGCGGGCATGGGCGCCACGATGGTGCTCGGCCCCTCCCTCCGACAGGCCATCGTCCCCGCCCACCTGATGGGCCGGGTCGCCTCCACGTCCCGCATGCTCGCCATGTGCGCCGCCCCGTTCGGTGCCTTCCTCGGCGGCTGGCTGGCCACCACCTACGGCGTACGCACTCCGCTCTACGCCGCCGCCGGCCTCCTCCTCGCCATGACCGTCGTCACGTCGACCATGACCAGCAACCGCCGGGTCGAGGCGGCGCTGCGTAGCTCCCGCGACCGGGAGAGCCCGGCAACGGAGAGCCGCCCCGCCCCGGTCACCGAAGCGGTCGTCTCCGCCTGATCGGCGCACTCACCAGTTCCGAAGTCACCACTGCCGGGAAGGCAACAGATGCTCCACACGACCGCACGCGTCGTCACCGACCGCCCCCACCGCTACATCAAGCAACTGGTCTCCCACATGGGCCGCAAGGTGCCCACCGCACTCGACGAGGACCGCGGGTCCATCAGGTTCAGCATCGGCGGCTGCCTGCTCGTGGCCTCGACCGGCCACTTCGACATGATCGTGAACGCCGACACGACGGACGACGTCGCGGCGGTGGAGGACACCATCACCCGCCACCTGCTGCGGTTCGCGACCAAGGACACGCTCACCGTCGACTGGCTGCCCCTGGTACGCCCCGCCACGATCGAGGACGACGCTGCTCTCCTCGCCCTCGACCGTGCGGCGTGGACCGCCGGCTCCGGGCTTCCCTCCACCCGGGCCGAGGAGCGTACGGCGTACTTCAACGAACCGCGGAAGCCCGAGACCCACCTCGTCGCCGCTCTCGGCGGCCAGGTCATCGGCGCCGTGAGCGTCCACCGGACGACCCCGTTCCCGGAGGGGGCCCACGTCTTCGGCCTGTGGAACCTGCTGGTGGCCGAGCAGGCCCGCCGGCTGGGTGTCGCCTCAGCCCTGCTGTCGGCCGCCGAACGCCGCGCCGCCGCACAGGGCGCGAAGAAGATCGGACTGCGCGTCCTGGCGACCAACACCGGCGCCATCCGGCTCTACGAACAGCACGGTTACGCCGTCGAAGGCCGATACGTCGACGAGTTCCTCATCGACGGCGCCTACGTCGACGACATCAGCATGGGCAAGCGGCTGACGCCGCTTTCGCAAGGCACCGTCTGAGCGACGAAGTCCGGTCGTGGCGGCGGCGCGCCGGCCGCCGCTGCCGGTCGGATGCCGGCCCGTCGGTCGGTCGCCCTGACGGGCCGTCGCTCTGCGGCGGCCCGCCGGGCTCCCCCGCCGTCCCGCGCCGGCCGTCGGGTGTGAACCCGACGGCCCTCACGCGTTGGCGGAGACCCGATGCCGCGAGCCGGCACCGGCAGCGACAGGCCCGGACGTACGCAGCCGGACGGTCACCTTCGTCGCCGGTACCGGGCCGGCCCTGACACCCGTCCGGGCCCGGTGATGAGCGACCACGGACGGACCGCCGGGTGCCGCGGTCCGAGGCGGGGCCACCGCGCCTCTCGCCCCGGCCGAGGCCCACGGCGGCTCGCCGGATCCGGGTACCGGACCGGGAGACGGTCGCGAACCCAGACTCTGCCGGTGCGGTCGCTGGGGACGCGGACGACCGGGCGACCGATGTCGAGAAGCTCGGGGGTGGTATCGACGCGGAACTTCCCGTCGGCGGTGTCGGGAAGGCCGGAATGACAGTGGACGCAGCGGCACGGGAGCGGGGCGAGGCTCGCGCGCCGAAGAGCCCAGGACAGCACGATGTGAGGACGCGTAGACATGATCTCCCTTGAGACCTGACGGAAGGCATGGAAAGAGAGCCGACGGCGACGTCGGCGACCGATGCGCGGGAAAGCTGTCAGGTCTAGAGGGCAGGCGGCGTCACGCGGGGTGAGTCCTCTCGCGGGTCGGAGGGGAAGATGCAGTTGCAAGGTAGGACGGGACGGGCGGGCGGGGCCACCCATTTCGTCCCGGTGCCGAGCGCGGAGGGCGCGGCGCCGCCCACGCTCGGCGGGTGCGTTCTCGCCGAGGGCTACTCGACCCTGCCAGGCGTGGGCGTCTTCGTCGCCGGGTAGCCCTCCGTACAGTCAGCGCGCGCGGCCAGTTGGCCGCCAAGCGTTCGGTACTCTTGGCTGCCGTACTGCGGCAACGCGCTTGAGAACCGAGGACGGATGGCGGAGCTTTTCCTCAGTCGACCGCATGATTCAGGTTCCCTGCTCAGGCGAATCTGGGTGAGGGTTGACGGGCGACGAGTCGCTGGGCTGCGGCCGGGGCAGTCGGCCAGAGTCAGCCTCGGCGGGGGCGAGCATGCCGTCCAGGCAACTCTGGACTGGATCCGCAGCGAACCCCTCGCCCTTCAGCTTGACGCCGATGAGACCGTGTTCCTGGAAGTGTCCTGCCCAGCGCGCGCCTACCTGCAGACGTGGTTGAGGCCCTCACGGGCACTGGACCTGCGACGCAGGTGACCTCCTCTGCGGACACCCAATGATCGCCGAGTCGCGGGTCCATGGGCACCGTGGTAGGGCGATGACGTTCAGTCGGTTGCCGGCAACGGCTTCACCAGCTGGTACATGGCGTGGTCCTGCCACCGACCGGCGATGTTGAGGTATTCCGGCGCCATGCCGAACCGCACGAACCCGTTGCGTTCCAACACCCGCTGCGAGCCGGCGTTGTGCAGCAGGGTCTCCGCCTGTACCCGATGCAGCCCCAGCTCCTCGAAGGCCACCCGCACGATCTCGCGCACCGCCCTCGTCGCGAATCCCTGGCCGTTGTGGCTGGCACTCACCCAGTAGCCCATGGCGCACGACTGGAACGGGCCACGCACTATGCCGTTCAGCGTGATGCGGCCGATCGTCCGACCGGAGTGGTCGAGAATGACGTGGGGCAGTTTCGCCCCCTGCTCGTACTGCTGGAGATCGGCTGCGATGACGGCCCGCTGACCGTCAGCCGTGAAGTAGTCGTCGCTCCGGATCGGCTCCCACGGCGCGAGAAACTCGCGGTTGGCGCGGAGCAACTCGGCCAGGGCCGGCGCGTCCTCGGGGGTGACGAGTCGGGTGATCCTCACCCACCCATCGTCCCAACCTCGCATCCCTCCTTCTCAGGGGGTCGACCAGGAGCCTGGCCACGTAGCAGGCCGAACGCTACGTAGCCAGGCTCCTACGACCTCACGGGCATGAAGATCGATCGGCTGAGCTGATCTGCTCGAATTGCCTGGTCGGTCCTGCGGGGATCCCGGCCGCGCTGGTCAGCTCACGCCGCGTAGCACGCACTGAGTGTCGGGGGCCGGCTTGAACTTGCTGGCGATGCTCCACTCGCTGTCGGCGCGTGGTTTCACGTCGACCTTGGTCTGACCGGTCCCGATGACCGTGCCGCCCTTGGTGGTGAAGAAGACGGTGATCGTGTATTTGGTCTTCGCCTTGCCGGGGTTGTTCGCGGTGCCTGACGCCTGCCAACCGTCGGGCGTGGCCTTGCAGTCGGAGACCTTCACGTTCTTCCGGGATTCCGTCTTGTTCTGCACGGCGGTGGGTACCGCGGTGGCGCCGGCGACGCCAGACGGCAATGCCACCGGGGCGTTGCTGGGCGGGGGGCTCTCGCCTGCCTCATCGCCAGAGCCGCCCTGGCATCCGGCCGCGCCCCAGGCGACCACCGCCAGCGTCGCGATCAGTAGGTTGGTCCTCTTTCTCGACATGAGCACGGTTCCTCCTCAGTGGGTGACGGTCACGACGCGCGGCGTCGGGTGCGGTGCAGGCTGGCGAGTGCGAGCAGGCCGCCGAGGGCGACGAGCGCTGCGCCGATGGCGAGCAGCCTGCCGAGGTCGCCTCTGGTCACCGGCAGGCCAACGGACTTCACCTCGATCGAGGCTCGGGCCGGGTCGGACGTGATCGGAGTGCCGTCGTCGGTACGGCCGGTGGCCGTCGCGACGTTGGTCACGCGTCCGGCCTTCGCGTCGGCGGCGGTGATGACGTGTGACGGGACCGAGCAGGTCATCGACTCGCCGGGAGCGAGTTCGGTGCGGGGGCAGGTCACCGGGCCCGCATCCGGGTCGGAGACCACGATGCTGTTCAGGCTGGTGGTGCCCAGATTGGTGACGGTTATCGTCCAGTCGATCCGGTCGCCGGGGTTGACCCGGTGATCGCCGTTGAGATCGACGGCCTGGCCGGTCTTGGTGAGCGCGGGCCTACCAGTTAGGCATCGAGGGCGGCCCCGGAGTTGAAGAAGTTCCGAAGCGCGGCCGTGGCGTCGTCGATGGCAACTCTCGCGTCGTCGAACGGATGGCGCAGGAACTCGTGGATCATCCCGTCGTAGCGCTTGACGGTCACGGGCACGCCTGCGGCGGCCAGACGCCGGCCGTACTCCTCGCCCTCGTCGCGCAGGGCGTCGTACTCCGCGGTGATGATGACGGCGGGCGGGAGTCCGGTCAGGTCGGGCTCCAGGAGCGGGGACACGAGCGGGTGGAGCTTGTCGTCCTCGGTGGTGATGTAGTGGTTCATGAACCACTCCTGGGCCTCCCGGGTGATGTTGCCGTACTTTCCGGCGAACTCGGTGATCGACTGGTTCGTACGCCGGAAGTCGAGGTCCGGGTAGATGAGCAGTTGGAACCCGATGTGCGGCCGCCCGGCGGCGCGTGCCTTCAGGGTGACGACGGCGGCGAGGTTGCCGCCGGCGCTGTCGCCGGCAACGGCAAGCCGCGCCGGGTCCACGCCCAGCTCGTCGGCGTTGTCGGCGACCCACGTGGTCGCCGCGTAGCCCGCGTCGATCGGGGCGGGGAACTTGTTCTCCGGCGCCAGGGGGTAGTCGACCGACACGACCACGCTCTGCGAACCGTTGGAGAGCGCGCGGGCGAGACCGTCGTGGGAGTCGAGGTCACCCAGCACGTAGCCGCCGCCGTGGAAGAAGACCACGACGGGAAGTGGCCGGCCGTCCGCCGAAGCGCCGAGCGGGCGGTAGACACGGATCGGCACCTCGCCGGCCTCGGTCGCGGCCACGCGATCGGACACCTCGGCGACCTTCTCCGGCTCACCGACCGACGCGGCCGTCAAGCGGCGGGCCCCGGCCCGCGCCTGCTCGGGCGAGACGGTGTGCAGGCTGCCGAAGTTGACGGCGGCGAGCCGATCGAGGTGTGCCTTGACCTGGGGGTGAAGTGGCATGGTGAGTGATCTTCCAATCCGGAGCGGGATGCGTTCCCACAGCCTCCGACTTGTACCGTGGTTCAAGTCAAGGGCGCCCACCCGGAGGCGGTCGGAGAGGAGCTGCGACGTGTCGCGTACGGCAGAACTGGACATCGCCGAGGTCGCCGAGCAGACCGGGATGACGGCGTCGGCGCTCAGGTTCTACGAACGGCGTGGACTGATCCGGTCGAGCGGGCGCAACGGCCTACGCCGGACATTCAGCCCCGACATCGTCGACCGGATCGCGCTCATCGGTTGTGCGCAGGCTGCCGGGTTCACCTTGGCGCAGATCGCACGGTTCCTCGTCGCGAGGCCCGGCGACGCCGAGTTGCGCGAGCGGATGGCGGAGAAGGCCCGGGGGCTGGACCAGGACATCGCCCGCCTCACCCGCATGCGCGACAGCCTCCGACACGCCTCCGTCTGCACCCACACCCCACTGGTCGAATGCCCGGAGTTCAAGTCCCAGATCAGGGAGGGGGACGCGGCACGGTAGCGATCACACGCTCAACAGGCTGGCGGCATCGCGATCTGCGCGGTTTGACCGCACAGATCGGGGTGGCCGGCCGATTCGCGAAGCCGCCGGGGCGCGCCCGACGCATGCCGCCCGACGGTCAGCCGCGCTTCATGATGCGGCCGACGGCGGCCATCATCTCGGTGGCCATCTCGTCGGCCCGGCCCTCCGCCGCGCCTTCGTGCATGCAGTGCCGGGCGTGCCCGTCGAGCAGGCCGAGCGCGACCTTGTCCAGGGCGGCCTGCCGCGCCCCGGAGCTGGGCCGCGGCGGAGCACCGCCCGATTCCACCGGCGGCTGCCACGGCCCGTGCTTCCACGCCGCCCGGCCCCCGTCACCGCGACGCCGAGCGGCGGCGCCGCTCAGGCCGCCACGGGCCGGCAGCTCTTGCAGGCGCGGTAGCCCGCGCGACAGGCCTCCCGGGCGTTCGTGAACGGCACCCGGTGCGCCGGCGTGATCCGCCGGGCGTTGGCGCACGTCGGATGGCAGTAGATGTGGGTGGTGTCGCTGCCGAGGAACACCGCGCCGCTGCGCGACCACTGGTGCACCTCGGCCATGTCGATGCCCTCCGCCGACCGCAACGCGTCTCCGGCAGCGGGCAGGTAGGCCGCGTCGCAGGGCGCCCCGTGCTCGTACGTCACCCGGTGGCAGGGGACCAGCACGACGAACGGATTGTGCGCCAGGACGTTCAGCACGGCGTCGGCGCCCTGCGCGGGCGGCAGCGCGGCCTCACGCGCGAGCCAGGAGAGGGGACGCAACTGCCCGGCAGGGATGGTCCGGACCGCCCGCAGCACCTCGGCCCCCAACGCGTCGACCGGACCGAAGTCCAGCGACAACCTTCCGAACCGGCCGGTGCGCAGGGCTGTCACCAGCCCGGGCAGGGGCGTGCCGGTGGGGATGGCGGACCGACCGGTGCGCGAGCGGTGCAGTTCCTCGAACCGCTCGGCGGTGAGCCCACCGGTTGCCAGTACGGCCCCGGTGACGAGTTCCGGCGTGAAGGCCACGAACAGTCCGCCCGCTACCGTCTCCAGGCGTACGTACGTGTCGTACCGATCGCGCGGGATGCCCACGCGCCGCAGGATCCTCAGCGCGAAGTCCACCGGCGCGGGCGGTTCGCCCAGCTGGCCGGGCGATTCCGGCCCGACCTGCGACGCGGGCAGCTGGTTGTCCTCTCCCCCGCTCATGTCGCCACCTCCCCCTCTTCCTCCCAGGTCAGCAGCCGGCGCAGGTCGCTCATGCCACGTGACACCTGTGCCTTGGCCGTCCCCACGGGGCAGCCCTGGATCTGGGCTACTTCCGCGTAGCTCATCCCCACCACATGCCTCAGCACCACCGGTACGCGGTAATACTCCGGCAGCCGGGACAGCGCGGCGACCAGGCGGCCCCGGTCGTCCGCGTTCAGGGCACGTTCCGCCGGGCCCGGACCCGCGTCCGACCACATGTCCGGTGCGTCGTCCACCCGCATGACCGACATCGGGCGGCGCGAACTGCTGCGCACGTGGTTGCGCCACACGTTCGCCGCGATCGTCATCAGCCAGGCGCGCGGCTGCAACGCCCGGCGCCGCTCCGGCGGGTAGCCCTGCAACGCCGTGTAGGCCCGCAGGAAAGCGTCCTGTCCCAGATCATCGGCCTCCGCGGCCGATCCGGACACGCGCAGCAGGAACGCGTGCACAGCTCTGGCGTGGACCCGGACCAGCTCCGTGAAGCCGGCCTCCAGGTCCTGCGCCAGCAGGTCGGTCAACTGCTCGGCAAGCTCGTCCATCGCTGTTAGAACCCCGCCGTCGGAGAAATGGTTGCCGAACGCGGCGCAGCCCGACAGGTGGGAGTCCCCAGCCTACGAGCTCGTCGGCGGCCGCGGCGTCACCACGTCTCCGGCCCGAACCAGCGGGCGAGGGCGGCGCGCAGGGCGGCGGTGTCGCCGCTGGCCCCGCGCGCCGACCAGACGGCGTAGCCGTCCGGACGGACCAGCAGCGCCGGCGCACCCCACGAGTCCCCGACGGGAACGGCCGGCACGACGTTCACCCGGTCCGCCCACGGGCCAGCCACGGCCCGCAGGCCGGAGTCCCCGGCCAGGTCGAGCAGGAGCGGGCGGCCGTCGCGCAGCAGCGCGGCCAGGGTTGTCGGGCCGTCGGCCGTCTTCAGCGGCCGACTCGGCACCATGCGCCCGGCCAACCGGTCGTCGCCGCGCGCCCCCACCGGGTACGTCACTCCCACGCCGGTGATCATGGTGCTCAGGTGGGCGTTCACCTCGTCGACGCGCATCAGCCGGGCGAACAGTTCCCGCAGCGCGTCGGTACGCGGGTCGGGGTCCATCAGGGCGACCTGGGCCCGGACGTTGCGCAGCACGTCGGCCGCCACCGGGTGCCGCCCCGCGTGGTAGGTGTCGAGGAGCCCGTCCGGCGCCCAGCCGCGGATCTCGGCGGCCAGCTTCCAGCCCAGGTTGACCGCGTCCTGCAGGCCGAGGTTCACGCCCTGCCCGCCCGCCGGGAAGTGCACGTGCGCGGCGTCCCCGGCCAACAGGACGCGGCCCCTGCGGTACTGCTCCGCCTGCAGGGAGGCGTCGCTGAACCGGGAGATCCAGGCCGGGCTGTCCATCGGTACGGGGCGGCCCGCGATGCGCTCCACCTCACCCCGCAACTCCTCCAGCGTCGGAGGTGAGTGCCGGTCCGGATGGGGCCCCCGGTAGTCGTAGGTGCACACGCGGCTCGACCCGTACGGGTCGACCCACAGCAGGGTCCAGCCGCGCGGGGTGCGTCGCCACCCGCCGGGTGCGGCGGCGGGCTCCAGCAGCCGTACCTCGCCCATGAGCGCGGCGACGGTCGGTCCGTCGCCGAGGAACCTGATGCCGGCCAGCTTGCGTACGGCGCTGCGCGCGCCGTCGGCGCCCACCACCCAGCGGGCCGTCAGCGTCGTCTCGACGCCCGGAGCGGACCTCAGGTGCAGCCGCACACGATCGTCGTTCTCCACCAGGCCGACCAGTTCCGCGCCGCGCCGCAGCCGCCCGCCCAGCCGAACGGCGTCGGCGGCGAAGACCTCCTGGGCGTAGGCCTGCGGGCTGCCGACGAGCACCGGGCCCTCCTCGACGACCCGGGACAGGTCGAGCTCGAAGATCGAGGCGAAGTGGAAGCGCACCGGCCCGCGGGTGTCGCGCGACGCGGCGTACCGGCCCGGCTGCACCGCCTCCAGCAGCCCACGACGGTCGAGGGTCTGCGCGGTGCGGGCGTGCAGGGTGCTCGCCTTGGAGATCCCGTCCGGCTCGGGCAGCTTCTCGATGATCGTCACATCGATGCCCAGCAGAGCGAGCTCGCGCGCGACGAGGGTGCCGACCGGCCCGCCGCCCACCACCGCGACGTCGGTGTCGACGCTGCCGCCGGTTGGCGGCTGAGACCTGGCATGCAAGGTTCTTCTCCTCGATGGCCGGTACGCCTCGGACGATCGACATCGGGCCGGCGGACCGGAAGGACCCCGGCGGCGCGGTGAGCCGCCGGGGTCCGGTGCCGCAACGCGATCTCGGTCGTGCTGGGCGCGCAGGCAGGCCCCCGGTCGGGCCCGGTCCCGCGCTCCCCCGGATCAGACGCTCTTGTGGAAGCCCGCGTCGACCGCGTAGTCCGAGCCGGTGGTGCTCGCCGAACGGGGGGAAGCCAGCAGCAGCACCGCGTCGGCGACCTCCTGCGGGTCGACGAGGCGGCCGGTGACCTGGCCCATCATCTGAGGCGCGATGCTGTCCATCACGCTGTCCCGGTCGGCGCCCGCCATCGCCGCGATGATGTCGGCCGCGCCGCCCTCCTCGGTCCACCAGGCGGTGCGCACGGCGCCCGGGGAGACGGTGTTGACCCGGATTCCCTTGGCGCCGAACTCCTCCGACAGGGCCTTGGTCAGGTTGGACAGGGCCGCCTTCGCGGCGCCGTACTCGATGTTGACCGGTGCCGGCTGACGTGCCATGCCCGTGGAGATGTTGATGATGGAGCCGCCACCGCGCTCGATCATCTGCGGGACGGCCGCGCGGATCGCGCGGACGGCGGAGAACAGGTTGAACTCGAAGATCGAGGCCCACTGCTCGTCGCTGCTGTCGAAGAAGCCGGTGCGAGGCATGGCGACGCCGGGCGGCGGGCCACCCGCGTTGTTCACCAGGACGTCCAGCCCGCCGAAGTGCTCGACCGCGCGCGCCACGACCTGGCCGGGGGCGTCGGGGTCCATCAGGTCCGCCGACACGTGCAGCAGGTTCGGGCCGGCCAGCTGCTCCAGCTCCGGCGTGGTCTTGCGGGAGACCGCGACGACCTTGGCGCCCTCTTCGAGCAGCGAGCGGGTCACGGCCAGGCCGATGCCCTTGGAGGCGCCGGTCACCACGGCCACGCGACCGGAGAGGTTGAGATCCATCATTGTCCTTCTGGGTCGGGGCCCGCACCCGGGAAACCGGGTGGAGCCCTGCGGTGCGCTGTCGGTGGTGGAACCCCGACGGCGGCGAACGGGTTGCACGGGCCCGGCTGCAACCGGCCGCCGGAGCGCGGGGTTCTCAACGGCAACGCGTCCCGCCTTCTCCCAGGAGCTCCGCATGTCCACCGCCGTGACCCGGCCGCACAGGTTCCTGCTGCCGCTGGTGTGTCTCGCCCCGCTGCTGGCCAACGCGGATGCGGGACTCGTCGTCCTCGCCGTGCCGGACATTCAGCGCGAGCTGTCCATGAGCCTGACCGAGGCGCACTGGGTGACCAACGTGTACGTGCTCCTCCTCGGCGGGCTGCAACTGCTCGGTGGCCGGCTCTGCGATCGCCACGCACCGCGCAGCCTGCTGCGCGGTGCGCTCGTGGCGTTCGCCGTCGCCTCGGCGTGCTGCGCGGTGGCACCCACCGGGTGGGTGCTCCTGTCGGCCCGCGCCGGCCAGGCGGTGGCGGCGGCGATGATGGTGCCGGCGGCCATGTGCGTACTGCTGACCGTGGCGCCCGAGGACGCGCAGCGGCGTGCTGGACTGGCGCTGTGGGCCGCCTCCGGGGGGATCGGGTCGGTCGCGGGCGTGCTGGTGGGCGGTTTCGCGGCGACGCACCTGGGCTGGCGCTGGGCCTTCCTGCTGAATGTGCCGCTCGCCCTGGGCGCCCTCGCCGGGAGCCGGCGGCTGGAGCTGGGTGCGGAGCGGCGCTCGCGGGGCACGTCGGTGGCCGCGTCGGGGGCGCTGCTCCTGGTCGGTACGTTGCTGACCCTGGTGTACGCGCTGGTGGACATCGCGGAGCAGGGGCTCGGGCCGTCCACGTGGGCGCTGCTGGCCGTCGCGGTGGTGCTGGGCGGATCGTTCCTCCGACGCGAGGCCCGGTCCAGGCAGCCACTCGTTCCGGTGGTGCTGCTCAGGGACCGGTCGCTGGCGGCGGGTGCCCTGGGCGTGCTGTTCGTTGCCGCGGCGACCGGCCCGGTGGTGTTCGTGGGCAGCGTGTACCTGCGAGAGGCACACGGGTACACCGCGTGGGGGGCAGGATGCGCCCTGCTGCCCGTCGTCGGCGGGGTGATCGTGGTCGGCCGGTGGTCCTCGCGCCTGCTGGGCCGGCGCGGGCCGCGGCTGTCCTGCCTGGTCGGCTGCGGGCTGACCGGCTCGGGCCTGCTCTGGCTGACCTCCCTGGGCCCGGGTTCGGGCTATCCGACCGGGATGCTGCCCGGGCTCGTGCTGGTCGGGGCGGGCCTGCCGGTCCTCTGGATGTCGTGCGAGTTGTCCGCCGTGTCGACGGTCGGCCCCAGGGCGGTCGGGACCGCCGCCGGCGTGGTGCAGTGCGCCGGTCAGATCGGCGCCGCCCTGGGGCTGGCGCTGGCGGTGACGGTGTACAGCCGCACCGGGCACGGCGCGGGCGGAGCGGCGAGCCCGGCGGCGCTCACCGAGGGTGCGACGCGTGCCTTCTGGTGTTGCTCGGCGCTGATGCTCTGCGTGGCGCTCACCGCGCAGCTGGGCATGCGGCCGGGCCGGGCGCGTCGAGTCGGTCCGACCCGCGCGTCCGGCGGCACCGGGGCTGGGTATCCGGACCCCCAGGCGGAGCCGGCACGGGTCTGAGCAGCGGTCGACCACGGCGCAGCGGCAAGCATGGAAAGTAGGTTCGGCGCCATTACGATCACAGCGCGGGTCGCCCTGCCCGCCACGTTCGCGGTGACCCAGGTGGCGCTCACCTGGCTGCTCTCCGGTGTTTCTCCAGGCGATGTCTCGTAACCTCGGCCGCCGTCTGGCCCTTGGTGCGTGGCCCCACCACGTCCGGTCAGTTTGCGGCTGCCCCCGGCGAGTGAGCTACTGGTAGTAGAGTGCTGGCCGCCCGACGACGTGGGGGGGCGGTCATGGGAATGCTCTTCAAGGTAGGCGACCAGGTGATCTGGGATCGCGGCCTCCGTACCTCGCAGATGTTCTGCGGGCAGGTCCTGCTGCTTGAGCAGCTTGTCGGGACGCCGAGCGGGATCCACGACACCGGGCAGGACGAGGTGCACGTCGATCCGGAGGCGCTGCGGGCGTTCCTGCACGCCGTGTTCGCATACCTGGATCGAAGCGGCTCCTGGCCGCTGAGGGTGATGGTGCGCGGGGTGGTCCAGGTGGGACTGTTCCTGGACCACCGCGCCAGCGGTGACTGGCTGGCGGTGCCGGACCGGTTTCAGGACATCACGGATGGTCTTGACCGCATCACCTGAGGGATGCCGATGCCCCGGTGTCTGTCGTGGCACCGCCGCCCGTGCCCCGACCACCAGGGACCCGATCCCTACCAGACCCGCCGCCTGACGGCGGACCCGCCGGCCGTTGCCGCGCCGCCGACGGCCTTCGCCGTCGGGCGGCCGGTCCGCGGCGACGGTGCGGGCGTACGAAAACGCGGTGCCGGAGCCGGGCGCCCGCCCTATCCTCGGCTCTCATGCGCCGCGAACCCGCCCTGCTCAACGTCGTCGACGTGGAGGCCACCTGTTGGGACGGACAGCCGCCGCCCGGCTCCGTCCACGAGATCATCGAGATCGGCCTCACCGTCGTCGACGTGTCGGCGCGACGCCGCCTGTCCCGCCACCGCGTCCTGGTCCGCCCCGCCCGGTCGACGGTGAGCGGCTTCTGCACCGCGCTGACCGGGCTGACGCAGGCCGAGGTGGACCGGGGCGTCACCTTCGCCGAGGCCTGCCGGATCCTCGTCGAGGAGCACGAGGCCGGGCACCGTCCCTGGGCGAGCTGGGGCGAGTACGACCGCCGGCAGTTCGCCCGGCAGAGCCGAGCCGACGGGGTGGCCTACCCGTTCGGCTACCCGACGGAGCGGACCCACACCAACGCGAAGGCCGTGTTCGCCACCGCCTACGGTCTGCGCAGGAAACCCGGCATGCACCACGCGCTGCAGATCGCCGGGCTGCCGCTGGATGGACGCCATCACCGCGGCGAGGACGACGCGTGGAACATCGCCGCGCTCGTCCTCGATCTGGTGGGGCGTGGCGCATGGCCGGCCACCGCCACGGTCGCCTAGCTGTCATGCTCAGGAGCGTTGTCGACGCGGGTGACGGGTGGTTCGCCGCTGAGTGAGCTGCCCGATCGCCTGCGCGCTCCCGAGTCGTGGCACCTCGAATGGGCGGCTCGCGACCGGACGCGTCGCCCGGGCCGCGTCGCCACCGGAGGGCTGTCCGCAATGGACAGGGCCGTACATCTGTGGTTCCCTCACGTCAGTTGATCAACTGGCGCTGGTCGCCTCGGCCGCGACCATCGCGACAGAGCGAAGGAGATGCGGATGAGATGGCTACGGCGCGTGAGTCTGCTGGCGGCCACCACGGGGATCCTGGTGTTCGGGGTCGCCGCGCAGGCGAACGCCGCGGTGGATCCGCAGAACGTGGGCTGGCTGTACACCGTCGGCAAGGGTGGCGCGGCGTTCTTCGACGCTGACCTGTCCGGCTACCCGTCGCAGGAGAAACTGACGGTGTGCGACAACTCGTCCAACGGCAGAGGCGTCCGGGCCACGTTCTCCGGCACCACCATCATCAATGGCACTGAATACGTCCAGACGTGGGACGTTATCGACCCGTCCAACAACGGGGTCTGTGGCACGTCCACCGGCAACATCTTCTCCGACGGACACTACGTCTACGTCGAGGTTTGCGAATACGCCGGCGACTGGGTCGGCAACTGCGCCCGGGCCCGGGGTGTGGCGTAGGGCCGACAAGGTTCGGCCAGCGGAGGGGCCGCACCGCACATCGGATCTTCCCACCCCGTCCAAAACGGCACGTGTAGCGGCAGATCGCGAAAAGGGCTCCCCGGGCGCGGGCCCGGGGAGCCTTTTCGCCGCGACATCAGTTCTGCCCGGCAATCGCGCCGCCTATGTGGTTGTCAGCTCAGCGCCGCGGCGGTGGATGGCCGCTCGGCGCGGTGAAGGCGGGCGAGCAGCCGACCGGGGCCTGCTGCGGTCGCCAGCAGCGCCACTGCGGCCAGCAGGTAGAGCAGCCAGCTGGGCACCCGGTCGGCGAGCACCCCGGCCAACGCCGTGCCCGCGGTGACGCCAGCGTTGCCAGCGGTGTTCACCCAGGTCGAGGCCTGCGTCCTGGCTGATTGCGGGGCCAGCGCGTCCGCCAGGGCGTAAGCCATGATCAAGCTGGGAGAGACGAGCACTCCGGTCACCACGAGCCCGAGCGCCAGCACCTCGACGGACCCGGCCAGGGTCAACGCGGCGACCAGGCCGGCAAGCAGCAGCGTGAGCCTCGGCAGGAGGACGGCGAACGGAGTCGCCCAGGCCCGGCGGCCGAACAGCAGCCCGCCTGCGGCGCTGCCGGCTGACAGCCCGGCCACCAGCCAGCCCGCGGCTGCGGGGTTGCCGGCGTGCGCGGCGGTCACCGGAACGGCGATGTGGATGAGCCCGAGGGCGCAGAAGACACCGGCCAGGGTGATCAGCATCGGGACGAAGCCCGGCGTTCGCAGCACCCCCGCACGCGCACCGGCCGCCTCGGCTGCGCCGCCGGCCAGGGGCACGGTGGCGGGACGGGGCGCCGGGCCGAACCCGAACACCGTTCCGCCGCCGATCATCAAGGCAAGCCCGAGGACAACCGCCATCTGCGGGTCGGCGACGGCCATCGCCAACCCGGTCAGTAACGGGCCCGCGGTGAACAGCACTTCCTCGACGACGGCGTCGAGACTGAATGCGCGCATCCGAAGTGGGCCCTCCGGCGTGAGCTCGGCCCAGGCGGTGCGCATCGCCGGCCCCAGCGGCGGCGGGCAGGCGCCAGTCAACGCCGCCAGCACCAGCAGCGCCGGCAGCGGTGCCCTGGCGTGAGCTGCCACCAGGAGCAGGGCGGTGCTCAGCGCGTACCCGATGGCCATGACCGGAAGGATCCGGCGTCCGAGCCGGTCGACGAGCCTGCCCCGCGACGGACCGAAGAGTACGACGGTGAGGTTGAGGGCTGCGGCGGTCAGTCCCGAGGTGCCGAGCGACCCGCTCGCGTCGGCTATGGAGAAGAACATCCCCAGCGGCAGCACGCCGTAGGCGAGGCGGCCGGCGGTGGCGGGCAGGAACAGCCGCAGTGCATGTGGCAGGGACAAGAGGGCACGGTAAGACGTGCCCGCACGTTCGGCGGACATGAAAGACTCCCGGTGAGCGAAGACGACCAGTGACGGTGTGCGGGGCACACCGTCACTAGGGCGGTCCGGAAGTCATGGCGCGAGATTACTGCACTCCAGGCGCAGTGTGATGGCCTGTGCGTGTCGCTGGACTGGCATGACCCACCCACCTGCCATCCCGTGCGCCGGCGACCCGCTCGCTTGTGGAGCGGGCCGCCGCCCGGGCCACCACGTGAGCTGGACCTTGACGGCTCGTACGGATGCTGCGAGCGGTGGCCTGCTCGGCTTGCCCGGGTCGACGTCGGGCGGGGGCCTACCTCAACCACCCACGGACCCGGCGGCGGCCGACGATCTTCGGCCAACCTGGAGCCGGAGCGCCCCCGCCCGCGGCGCAGTAACCGCAGCCCGTGACCGCCGCCACCTCGCCTATCCGGCCGGCGTGCGCTTCCTTCGCATCATGCGACTTCTCCGGCCGTACTCGGGTCAGGGCCGGATCGCGATCTTGACTGCCTGGCGCGAGGTCGATCGCGAGGTCGAGGGCGGACTGGGTTCCCGCGCATTCGGCAACACCGGGCGCGCCACCCCTGGTCGCCTCCCGGATGAGGCCGACGGTCACGGGATTGTCCGCGGAGACAACATCAGTCGCTCCCATCCGTGTGGCGAGAGCGTTCCGGTCGGGGTGACGCCCGACGAGGATGATCCGGTCTGCTCCCGCACGGCGTGCGGCGAGCGCCGCACAGAGCCCGACGGCACCGTCGCCCAGGACGACGGCGGTCGTACCCGGCCGAACTCCGGCCAGCGAGACGGCGTTAGTGCCGGTCGCCATCACGTCGGTCAGCGGCAGCAGTCGGCGCAACAGTTCCGCGTCGGCATCCGCACGCACCGGGACGAGCGTCGCGTCGGCGAACGGCACGCGGACCGCCTCAGCCTGACCGCCGCCGTTGGCGCCACCCCAGAAGCCGCCGGCCGGGCAGGAGGTGTGCCAGCCGTCGCGGCACGTGGGGCAGGTTCCGTCCGCGAAGGCGAACGGGGCCAGGACGAGTTCGCCCGGCCGGACACGAGCGACGTCCGCGCCGACCTCCTCGACGAGCCCGACCCACTCGTGGCCCATGCGATCGCCGGGCGTGAACGACTCCTGGCCACGGTAGGGCCAGAGATCGGAACCGCACACGGCTGCCAGGGACACCCTCACCACGGCGTCACCAGGATGCTCGATCATCGGGTCGGGGACCTCGATGACGTCCACCCTGCCAGCCTCGTGCAGCACCGTCGCCTTCATGGTCGATGGCAGTAGGCTGCGGCTGGACCCTTCGCCCATGCCACTTCGACGGCATCGGCGAGCAATGACCGTCGTTGTGGAGCTGATCTCTCATGGCAACCGGCAGATCGTCACCGTGGGACGCCGCGGATCTCGCCATCCTCCGCGAGCTCTCCCGTGACGGCCGGATCAGCGTCGCCGAGCTGGGCCGCCGTGTCTCCCTGAGCCGCCCCGCGGTCGCCGAACGGATGCGCCGCCTCGAGGACTCCGGCGTCATCAAGGGCTACGGAGTCCACCTCGACCTCGCCCGGCTCGGGCTGGGCCTGCGCGCCCATGTGTCCCTGCGGCCCCGGCACCGTTCCGTCCGCAACTCCCAGGCTCTGCGTGAACGGCTGCTCACCATTGGGCACGTGCTGTCCTGCGTCCATGTCACCGGGCACAACTGCTACGAGCTGACCATCGCCGTGCGGGACGCGGAGCACCTGGAGCAGGTCATCGAGCGCCTCGCGGAACTGGGCGACACCACCACCGGCGTCGTCCTCTCCGAACCCGTACACCCACGTGACGTCGACATCGCCGGATGGATCCCGCCAGCCAGGCAAGGGTAGGGAAGGGAACCTCCCCCGGGAAGCGGGTGGTCAAGCCACAAACACCAAATCCTCCGGCGAATCAGGGGGTCACTTCACTCAGGCACGCCCTCCAGGCGCTGTCTGGCTTCGGGCGAGCGTCGTTCTGTCTGTCATACTTCCCGACATGGCTCTACAGCGAAGGGATCGTGCCGCGTAGGCGGCCTGTGGCGTTACGCGCCGCTAAACCCAGTCGTCGGCAGGCGCACAAGTCCCGTGCGCACCTCCAGGGGATTTCTGGCAAGGTCGTCGCCAGCATCGTTCGGCTGGAGCGCCAAGACAATAGGTTGCGCCCCGGTGATATCGGCCGCGCCCTTCAGGGTTGGACCGGCATAGCGCGAGGTCCGGCCCGTCAACTGCTGGTCGATTTTGGCGGGTGCCCCTGCGGCTGCACCTCGGACTATCGGGAAGTGTTGGACATTGCTCTGCGGTCGCTACCTAGACGAGCGGCGCGGGAGCTGCGCCGCGTCATCGGTGAGGCTGATGATCTGTTCCTCAGTCGAACCCTGGCTAATCCCTGGGCCGACCCCCGCGCCCCTTGGTGGGAGCAGCGGCTGTGAACGCCCAAGATGGCCGCCTCTCCGTAGGAGCCTCTCCGCGCATACTGCTTGAGTAGCTGCTTGCCTCAAGACTCACTGTCTGCCGCCGATCAGCCGCCTTGGCGAGCGGGCCGCCGCTCGGCCCGCACCGCGTCAAGCGGACCTTGACGCACGTACGGACGCTGCCGGGACGGACTGAGTCGGCTCTCGTGTCACGGACCGCGCCCCGACGGACACCGCCCCATGGCGCAGTTGACCCAACCTCGCCCGGCACGGACCCGGTTCTCCGGGATCGGAGCTGCTGACCGGCTCGACACTCGTGTCTCACCATGTGCTTGGTGCTGTCGTAGCCTCCCGGCGTGGACATCTACGAGAATCCGCCGCTGGTGTCACACGGTCTGGCGGACGAGGCGCTCACTGCTGCTCTGGAGGGCAGTGAACAAGCGCTTTCGCCGAACTCGGTGTTGGTGGGGCTGGCGCTCTACGACGACGACCGCGTCTTCGTGGAGCGATGGTGCTACCGGATCGCGCAAGAGAGCGCTGACCTATGGCTCGTCGGCACAGCGTCGCTTTGCTTGGGCCATCTCGCTCGACGCTTCGGGTGTCTGGAGCCCGAGTCCGTCATGCTCGTCCGCCAACTCGCCGAGCGGGCGGACCTCGACGGCCGGGTCTTCTCTGCCTTGGACGATGTGACGTTCTTCCTTGAGGAGTTGCCCAAGCGAACAAGGACGGAACAGGGCAACTAGCCAAACGTCAAGCATGTCCTGGGACCGATCCGTCAAGCATGTGGTGGGGCGACGGGCGGCAGACCGTCTCGCCGTAGGGCAGGCAGACCCGGATCAACTCGATACGAGGTCAGACGGGCTGCTGAGGTGCTTTTCGGGCCGGTTCGGGCCGGCGCGGTTGCTGCACTTCGCTGCTGTACTCCTGGCCGCTTAGATGGCGGTTTCACCGTTCAGCCCAACCGGAGGCTGACGGCGAGCTGCGTGATCGTGGTCGGGGCCCGCGGGTCACGCGCTACCCCGGCGAGGACATCCCGGGCGGCAGGTCGGTACATGATCTCTGCCGGCGCGGTGCGCTCGGCCTCCATCAGCATGCGAGCGGCGCTGACCGCATCGCCAGCGTGCAGGTAGGCACGCGCGACGCCGAGCAGATGCGCGGCGCGGTGTTCTGCTGGCAGCCACCGCCAGCCGTCCCGCTCGGTGGCTTTCTCGTGCCAGAGGATCGCCTCGTGGAAGTCGCCGGTCTCAACGGCAACAGCGGCGCGCGCCAGGTCAACGGCGGTTGGCCCGAACGCGGTGCGGTGATGATCGCGCCCGTCTCCGACCCGCTCTGCCATGCCGGCGGCCTCGTCGATCAGCTCGCTGACGGCGACCTCGTTCCCATCCGGTGCCACTGCCAGTGCAGCTTGGAGGAGCAGGGTTCCGCACAGGGACAGCTCTGCCGGTGTGCCGTGCTCGACCTCGCGCGGGGCGATCCGGTACGCGGCGGCGAGCAGCACCGACTTCGCCTCCCTGGCCCGCCCTGACGCGCGCAGCACCTGGCCGAGCTGCACGGCTGCGGCGGCCACCAACTCTGGCTCGCCGGTGGCGCCGAGCATCGCCCGGTCGGCGGCCAACCATGCAAGCCCGACCTCCCCGAGCTTGACCAGCAGAGCAGCCGTGACCCGGTACGCCCCCACCAGCAGCACCCGACTCGCTACCGGAGCTTGCGCTTGGGTGCGCTGCGCATTGGTAAGCAGGTCAGGCATCAAGTCGGTCACCTGCGGGTAGCGGCCATGCTGGAACGCCGTCCACGCATACTCCACATCCCGCAGCATCCGGTCCACCGGCAACACCAGTCGGCGAGCCACTGGCTGGCCCAACGGGACCTCGTACCGGGACAGCGCCGCCCTGATCCGGTCGACGCCCTCGACACAGTCGGCCGCCTCTACCAGCGCAACATCGCGGCCGACCAGCGTGGCGGCGTCGATACGCAGCACGCGGGCGATCTCTTGGAGCGTCGACAGCTTGTCCAGCGACCGGACGCCACGTTCAACCTTGTCGACCCAGCTCTTCGACTTGCCGAGCCGGTCGGCGAACACCTGCTGCGACAGCTTCCGTCGCCCTCGCCAGTACGCCACCCGCCGCCCCACCGGCAACAGCTCAACGCTGCCCACGCTGCCACCGCCGATCCGGCATCGCTCGGGTCGTCTCCTCCGCCGGTATCCGATCCGCCTCAGCCTCGGCGAGAAGCCGTCGCTTGGCCGCCTCCCGCTCGGCCACCTGGATCTGCTCGCCTCGGCTCACCGCCGGCTCGCCGCCGTTACTCGGCATCTCCACCTCCGTCAGCAGAAGCACGGCGGCACGCTCGACCGTCGCATGTTCACCCTGACGTCAATGTGTCACCGACCGCGACGGCACAAGATGCGACAACCCGACCACATTGCCGACGACATTTAGGCGACATGGCGCTATCGTGGCGGTCATGGTCGCCCCCAACACCGCCCTCCGCGCCGTCCGTACCGGGATGCGTATGAGCCAGGACGACTTCGCTCGCGCACTCCAAGCCGCCGGCCACCGCGTCGGTGAGCCCAACGACGCCAACAAAAGACTCGTCCAGCGATGGGAGTCCGGCGCGATCGCTGCGCCGCGCCCCGTCTACGCCCGCGCCCTGGAGGTCGTCACCGGCCTACCCATCTCGCTGCTGGGCTTCGCCGCGGTGCCCGGTGGGGAGGTCGCCAACGACGAACGCGGCGGCCACGATCTGTCCTCCCCCATGTCCAGCCTGGCCACGCCGACGCCGACGTCCAAGTCCGCCACGTCCCACAGGTCGTACGAGGGCGTGTGGCTCAGCCGCTACCAGTACTACTCCAGCGGCCGGGGCGACTCGTTCGCCGGACAGCACTTCGTGGTCCTGCTCCAGCACGGCGATCGACTGACCGCACGCAGCCTGCCCGGCTCGGCGGCGTCGTCTCTCTCGCTGGACCTGACCGTCGACGGTGCCGTCGTCACCGGCACATGGGTGGAGCAAACCGACCCGACCGGCTACTACCGGGGTGCCCGGTACCACGGTGCGATCCAACTCCTCGCCGAGCCCACGGGTCGACGGATGGCCGGAAAGTGGGTCGGGTTCGGTAAGGACATGGACGTGAACACCGGCCCATGGGAGCTTGTCTTCCAAGACGCCTCGACGTCCAAGGCGACGCTCGATCGCTACAACACGTCGGCTACGTAGGCGCGCGACCGCGTAGGAGCCTCGACCCCTCGCTTGTGAGTTCTGGGCGCTTCGTATGGCGGGGTCCGTCCGCATCCGCGGCCTCAGGCAACTGTCCGCATTCAACCCCCGGCGGCTGTCCTCGTCCGGGTTCGTTGCTGTCGGCAGCCGCCCCTGACGGCCCCCTACGTTGGACACGGAGCGGACAGGACAGGAGCAATGCCTTCCGAGAGCTGCGGCACGGTTGGTCGCCTCAGCCCACCCGAACGGAACTGACACACGTATCCGGCATGATCGCTTTTCGTGACGGACTACACCGACCTTCTGGCGCGCATCGCTGGGCGGGCTCGCAGGGATGAGCCGATGATGCCCCTTCCCGCCGGCCTGCCCGCTCCACTTCCCCAGAGCACGATTGACAGTGTTGAGGAGCGACTGGGGTTTGGGCTACACCCGTTGTTGGCGGCAATCTACAGAGATTTCGCGAACGGCGGCTTCGGTCCCGACTACCAGGTCCTCAGCCTGACGGACGGGCCAACGTCCGAGCAGGCGGTGGAGTGCTACCTCCAAGCTCGAACCAGATACGCCGGCACCGAGTGGGCCTGGCCGGAAGGCGTTCTTCCAATCTTGACCTGGGGTTGCGGCATGTACGCGTGCGTCGACTGCCGAAACGACCAGGGAAGCGTCCTTCTCTTCGAGCCCAACCCTGGAGATCCCGATGCTGCTTGGTGGATCGACTCACCCAGCCTCGCGGCATGGTTTGAGCACTATGTCAACGACACAGGCTGGTGGGTCAAAGCCGAGGAAGGCGAGGACCTGGACGACATGCCACCCTGGCCAGCAGCAAAGAGCCGCGCGGCCATGTAACGCCGCCGAACTCCCGGCTCACCGAACACTTCGGTGTGAATGTTGATCTCACATGTCACGGCGTCCCAGTCGATGCCGTTCCCTGCCATCCTGTTTACTCCGGATATGGTCGAACCCTGCCCTGCGTTGGATACTGGAAGGCTTCTTGCTGACTTTTTGCTAACTTGAGACGGCATGTCATGCGCCCGGCATAGATGCGGAAGGCCGCTTGCGTCCGCTACGGACCGGGCCAGCAAACTCCGAAGTACCGCAAGCCGTCAATCATACGGAAACAACTCATTCACTACGTGTATTTGGCGCAAATCGTCGGCAAGCCATCGAATTGCGATTCGAGTGGCCGGCATTCTTAGGTGGACGTCCAGGCTGGAGTATCCGCTGACGTAGCCAACCCACGCCGCCGTCTCGCGTCTGTAGGTCTGAATCAAACGCCACTGCTTCTTGCGGCTTTGGCTCTCGTCTTCCCCGCTGGCTACGTCCAGGCTGCCTGGCGTCATCTCTACCCGACTCGCCTGGCCGGCCGACAACGGAAACATGTCGTATTTCATTAAGGCGACCGGCAAGGATTTCTCTTTTACCCCGACGTTGCCCTTCATATGCACCGGCAATATTGCCCCTAGACCGAGCGTCGGGACGACGGCAGGCATCAAGGTCTGAGCCAGTTCGATGTAACCATTTAAGGCGGCTCGGTAGACAGCCTCGGCTCTCCTAGCGAGTTGTTCCACACTATAGCCACCCCAGCCCTGGCCTACCCGTCCGCCCAGGTCCGGCTCAGGGTAAGGAGGGGTCAAGATTTCACGAGGATCCGCGTGACGTAAAAACTGCCTCAGCTCACGCAGTTCGGCGATCTCGAACACTCTCCGGTCCACGTGGACCAGGTCCCAGCCGGCCGCTTCCTCGCCGAGGATATCTAACAACTGGTCAACGTCTCGTAGCAGTAACTCGATGGCGGCCCCGTAGTCCTTATTGCGAATGGCTTGCTTGGTAACTCTAGCCGCGAGGACTTGGATTTGGTCCCATTGCTTCTCAGCGGCAAGCGCAGGAACGTCGGGGCTCCAACGAAGGCGCTTAAGGTGGCCGAACAACTCCGCTCCAAAACGCTCAAGCGTGAAGCGCCATGGCCACGTTGGGACAGGCTTGTGATTTGCAGCGTATCTAAATAGCCACCCCGGTTCGGCTCTCGAGAAGATGTCGCGAGACCGGTCGACTTGCAGTTCCGTCGGCTCACCTAACCCCGACCAGCCCGCTATGTAGAGGCCCGATTCCGACGATGACCTTACGACGATTCGCACACAGCGACCATCGACACCATCAAGCATGCCAAAACGCAAAGCAATATTCGGAAATGCTGCCGCCCATGCACGAAAGGCGAGGTTCATCCTCGCCTCCAAATCGGACTGAGGCAGAGGCTGTAAGTTCTGCGATGCATCGTTATGTCCTGATTCAGGCACCGGCACTGTTTCCCCAACCAGCCAAGCCGCTGCCCCCGGGTGTCGGGAAATCAGATCGGGGAGGATTGATTGGAGCTCTTGCCAACTACCAATGGTCATCGCTGCCACCCAGACCGCTCGCCAGCGCTCCCACTCGGCGAGGGACCGCAAATGACTGGAGTGGTCAACCTCTCTGCGCAGGAGCGCGAGGGCTGCGAAATACTGCTCAATTACAGGGGCGGCAAACCGAACGACTCCTGCGTGGGAAACCACGAGACGTGTGGCGATTAGGGATTCTCTTACATCGAGGGCACCCGCCTCACTATCCGGCACCTGCCCACCATGCGTAATAGTTTGCGAAGCCAGCCTTCGGAGTTGAGAGAAAACAATCTCGTCCGGCGCTCCGTCACGCCTGATTACATCCTCCACAAGCGCCCTTAGCAGGGCTGCCTCAGTTGTTGGCCCACGCCTGAGGTCACTGAAATAGCGTGCCGCAAGGATCGCAAAAAGAGGGCGACCAACAATCTTGCGGAGTTCTACGGGAAGCCGCCACACTCGGAGCTCTTGACCGGAGGCAACCTCCATCAGGAGCTCCGCCGATTCGTTGCCAAGTTCGGGTAAAGTTATCTCATCACGCCAAGTCAGGTAACCCGGGCGACAAAACAGCGCGACGAGTGATCCCGCATTGGATCCTACAAGTAGACGAGATTCACGGAGAAGCCGGTTCGCAGCGTCACGCGCAAGCTCATCGCAGCCGTCAACGATGACTGCATACTGTCTAGGCGGAACGGGTGGGAGAAGTTCCTTTACTGCCTCCGCCAGCGGCACTCTTTCAAGGGATCTTGCGTCTAGGAAGACTGGCCAAAAATCTGACCTTCCGCTATACGCGTCTTGAATCATATTCCTATGAAGAATATCCGCATAGGTCGACTTTCCGGTTCCAAGCTCAGCGGTAACGAGGACAACGCCCTCGCTCGGCAGATTCAGATCCGAGAACAAGCTCGGCGCAACCTCCTGCAGCTTGTTGACTGTCTCATCTGAAAGCTGTAACGCTTGCCACCGTTCCCGAAGGCGGACGGTTGCCTCTTTGTCCATTTGCATCAGAAGTTCTGATGCACTGGGTCGCACCGGTTCGATCTCCGCTGGAGGGGCAACTGTTTGCTCAGATCTAGCTATCAAAAACTGTGCAACGCACTGTATGAGGAGAGCAGCGACAAGTCCAGCGCTGGCGACAGCGGTGGGTTTTGATGTTGCAATATTCGTCCATGCGCCAACTGCGGCTGCGCCTACCGCAGTGATGATCACGCCAAGTGCCTGCTGGAGAGGCCGAGACACACCCACCTGCCTAATCAATGTTCCTCAAAGAGAGCGACCCTACCAGTTGAAGGGAAGCTTGCTTCCCTGTCCCCCGCCGGCCTACCCCACCGCCAGTACGGTCAGAACCGCAACTGGTTAGCCGACGACACCCGGTCGCCATCACGGCCCGCAATTGACAACGTCTGCGACGATGCATGGCGTGTCTGACGACAGCCGAGACAGCCACGACAGCCAACCCCAAGAGCGCGCCCCAACCCTAGAGGATAAGCCGGACCATAGAATTGCCTATATCGGACTCACCATAACAGTCCTACCGTTCCTCATCGCCGCCATGCGCATGTACGTTGTAGCAAACGGCAATCTTTCAGTAATCAAATCACTTGGCGCCACACTCAATATACAAAGTCTGCTACTTGGCGCATACTTAGGAATTATCCCAGTTCTCTTTTTGTTCGGCGCTATGTCGTTGGCACTCCATGCGTCGTTCACCGAATACCCGACTAGGACTGAACAGTGGCGACACGTCGGAATAGCGGCTTTCTTGGCCACATTCGGCGCGATGCTCTTGGATGCCGAGCAGGCGATGACGGTGGTCCTGTATGTCGCAGCAACTGTAGTTACCATAGTTGTCGCGGACGCCGTCGGCTGGATTCTGCGTAGGCGAATTCTCGCCAAGGCGGTTCATCCGGGCACGCGAGTGCCCTTCTTCGGCATCTCGGAGAGCGTGGCTGCGGAGATGAGGTTCACCCCCTCCAAGGAAATGCTAAGGAGAAGTCGCATTGCTCGCAAAATGTTGCACGGGGGACGCCATTTCATCTACGGCGGATTAGCACTCCTTCTCCTTGCGCAGGTTCTTTTCCCTCCAGGAATGTGGCTTCCAACCGAATCAATCGGAATACGCAGCCAGAGGACGGCGATAATCGGATATGTTCTCGAAGAGAAAGATGATCGCGTAACCATCCTTCGCCGCGACGGTTTAGGTGTTGAACACTTTCACGTTGACGACGTGGTTAATCGCCAACTCTGTGATGATCGCACAGAGAAAGAACCGATCTTTGTTAAGTTGTTCGGCCGCAGCGTGAGAACCGACAAAATTCCGGTTTGCAAAGAACTCCAGTAGCCACCGGCCGACGCCATCCCGTCTGCCGTCGACCCGCCCTCTGGGGAGCGGGCCGCCGCCCGGCCCGCCACGTCAAGACGGCCTTGACACACGCTCGGACGCTGGCGGGTCAGGCGGTGGTCTGCTCGGCTCGGTCCGGGTCGATGGCAGGCGGGATGGCCTACCGCAACCACCCACGGACCCGGCACCCGCCGACGCAGCCCCGGCCATCCTGGAGCCGGAGCGCCCCCGCCGGAGGCGCAGTAACCGCAACCCCGCGACCGCCGCCAGTCTGCCGACGCGGCCGGCGTGCGCTTCCCTGCGCCGCGCGGGCTCGTGGCCGCGCGGCCCGGCCGGCTGCCGGCCCAACCCTCACCCGGTCAACGCTGCTGTCGTCATGTGGCGGCCCCTCCGGGCTTTCCGCTCTCCGCGCCAGCCGCCGGGTGTGTTGCGTGGCCGGAGTCGGAGCGCCAGCGCAGCGACGGACGCGCGCCCAGGCGGCGGCGCGTGCGGCCTGTTCAGGGCCGCCTTGATAGATGTACAGAAAGTCCTCCCACACTGGCCGGCAGCCGGCAGCCGTCTGCCCGCGTCTCGGGAATTGCGTGACAGATCGGTATCAGGACCTGCGTGACACTCTTGCCGGTCTGCGGGTAGGCGGATCAGTAGCTGTCGGGGGTGACCTCGTGCATCGTTCCGTCCGGTCCCATGCGGTACATCCGTGGCGGCCCCATGCTCCGTAGCACCTCCGCGTGTGCGGCCTCACGGGCGAGCTGTGCCTCACCGGACGGGTCGGTCACGCGAAAGCCGTCCAGGTGAACAGCGTCGGCGTCGATATCGCCGGGAGAACGAAGTCCCTCGATGCTGAAGCCGAAAAGCGCACGCAACGCTTCCTCGCCCAAGTCGAGGGGATGGAACGGCAGCGGGTAAGGGTCCTGGTTGTGCCAGCCTGGTACGGGCTCGACGGGATGTTCGCCGGCCCAGTACGGCAGTTCGAAGTCGTACGGATTGCCGATGTTTTCCTGGATGCCGCCGTCGGGCGACAAGCTCAGCGATCTGATCAGCACGCCGTCCTCCCAAACCGCGAAGCCTAGCCAGTCCACGACCGAGTGCATCCCGTGCATGATGATTCGCCTACCCGCACCAACTCGGCGCAGGTGCTCCGGCAACTCAGACGGGCGATCGAGCATGAGCCGCCGGTCGCAATACAGTTCTGCCCCGGTCAGCACAGTGGCGTACGTGAGTTCATCTGGCGGGTAGGTGCCGTCGAGCAACGTGTTGTCGTCGGCGGGCTCGACGACGTAGCCGGGGTGAATCTGACGTACCAACGCCTCGGTCTCGGCTCGCTCCCCACGCTTTCCGTCACGCAGCACGGGACGGATGTCTCCGTCGGTGAACGCTAGTAGAGCCGTCTTCGCGCCCACGTCGCTCCTCACAGTTCAGCGGCAGCCACCTCCCGCACGCCGCCTGGCGAACAGGATCGTCTAGCCGAAGGTGTCACGGACTTCCTGAAACCGATCTGTAACCGAGATGTTGAGACCCGACACGGGCGGCAGCCGCCTCCAGGCAGATCACGGCGGGTTGACGTGTCGGGATCCGGTGCTACTCCGGCGATCGCCGAGCACGCCAGCGCGGCCTTCCCGCCGGATGCCGACAAGCAGGCTCCTCCACCCTGACTGGCCCATCATCAGGACGGTCAGCGACATCCGGGCCGCACTGCGGGCCGCCCTCACCCGCGCCCAGGCCGAAGACCTCATCACCAAGAACGCGGCCGTGCCGGTCACCCTCGCCACCGTCCGCCGCCGCCGGGGCAAGTCCTGGTCGAGCGACGAGGCCCGCAAGTTCCTGGAATCCGCCAGAGCAGACGAGGATCCCCTCTACGCCGCCTCCGCCCAGGAACAGCGCGACGAGGCTGAGGCAGCCGCCGGCAAGGCTTGGCACGAAACCGGACTCGTCTTCACCACCCGCTACGGCACACCCATCGAGCCGCGCAACTTCCAACGGTCGTGGCAGACCAGGCACGACATGGCGAAGATCAGGCCGATCACCGTTCACGATGCAAGGAGGATCTGCGCGACGCTCCTGGCCGACCTCGACGTCCACCCAGGAGTCGCCATGCAGGTGCTCCTGCATGCCAGTTCTCGGTAACGATGGAGATCTACACCCAGGTATCGACGAAGGCGACCAGAGACGCCCTTTAACGCCTGGGCGATTCACTCGGCCACTGACCGCTGCTGTACTTAGCTGCTGTACGACAGCAGAAAGGCCACCTCCCGTTTCCGGGAAGTGGCCTTTGACCTGCGTGGGCGATACTGGGATCGAACCAGTGACCTCTTCGGTGTGAACGAAGCGCTCTCCCGCTGAGCTAATCGCCCTCAGCGCCGATGACTCTACCTGATCGAGGGACCGGACCGGAAATCCGGGGTCCGCGCGTCGGACCCCGGGCCGGGCGAGGGGTCAGTGCGTCGCCAGGTAGTGCAGCGCCTCGGCGACCACGTCGATGCCGAAGCTGTACTTGAGCGACAGCCAGACCACCGTGCCGACGAAGACCATGCCGACGGCGCCGAGCACGAACCGTACGGTCAGTGACCGGCGCTTCACCCACTGCGTCCAGTTGTGCACGTGGCGGCGGGTGAAGCCGAGCAGCCGGCGGGCCCAGTGGAACTCGACGGCCCAGATGCCGAGGCCGGCGATCACCAGCAGCCAGCCCGGCCCGGGCAGCGGGATGAGGGCGATGCCGATGGTCACCACGAGGGCGCCCGCGATGGCGATGAAGATCTTGAGGGTGACCCGGCCGGTGGGGTTGGCGCGAATCAGGTCGAGGGTGGTGGCGAGCCGCTGCCGCCAGCGCGGCCGGGGGCGCCGCTCGGCCAGCGCCGTGCCGCCGGCGCCCGTC
Source organism: Micromonospora sp. NPDC004336 (assembly GCF_053602615.1). Taxonomy (NCBI): domain Bacteria; kingdom Bacillati; phylum Actinomycetota; class Actinomycetes; order Micromonosporales; family Micromonosporaceae; genus Micromonospora; species Micromonospora sp. NPDC004336. The sequence continues at coordinate 886 of NZ_JBSGDY010000033.1, read as the reverse complement.
CGGTCGGGCCCCGGCCGATCGGACCGCCCGTGCTGCTCCATCGGCACTCCGTACCCCCGCTTTTCGGCTGCCCCGACCGCGACTTTCGGCGGGCCCGGCGCGGCCATCGGATCCACTGAGGATCGTTTCGCCACCATTTCCTCCCCCAGTGTGGCTCGCGCCCGTCACTGCAACGGTCGACTGGACGTTACCGGAGTAAGTCGACGACTGAACCACCCGATGCCGGGCGGGATCGCGCACTGGGCAGAACCGGAAAACCCTACATGAATCCTCACATTCACGCGGACTTTCCGACCCCCTTCCCACCACTGGGTGAAGTCAGCGTATGGCGGAGCGTAGCCAGGAGTAGCACCTGAGTATGGGAAAAGCGGGACACGCGCGTTCCGCAGCGGTGCCGGGGGGAGATCGTCCATGAGTGTAATCCGACCGACGACCGTCGAGGTCGAGACGTCGCTGAGGCTCGTCGCGCCTGACGCCACCGCCTTGCCGGTGCGTGCCAGCCTGCGTTACGACCCTGCTGATCCGTATGCGGTCCATGTCCTGTTCCACGCCGAATCCGCCGGCGGCGAGGCGGTCAGCTGGTCCTTCGCCCGCGAGCTGCTGGTCACCGGCCTCGACGAGCCGGCCGGCATCGGCGACGTGCGGGTCTGGCCCTGGGCCACCCCGCGCGGGGACTTCGTCGCGCTGGCGCTGTCGTCGCCCGACGGCAACGCCCTGTTCGAGGTGCCGCGCAGCGTCCTGGTGCGCTTCCTGCGGCGCACCTACGTCGTCGTCCCGCGCGGCCGCGAGGCCGAGCACCTGGACGTCGACACCGCGGTGAACCGGCTGCTCGCCGGCCGCTGAACCACCGGCCACACCGGCCGTCCGGGGCCGCGCGGATCTGCCG
>NZ_JBSGDY010000032.1:0-45718 GCF_053602615.1 Micromonospora sp. NPDC004336 | reverse complement strand
AGAGGACGATCGATGACTCACCTGCGCGCACCGGGGACGGGGCCCGACACGTCGGCGGCGTCGGCCGAGGGGGGCGCGGCGGGCGCCGCCGACGACGGCCACCGGCGGTGGCGCCCGGGCGGCCGGGGCGAACTCGTCGAGCGGCTCTTCGCCGTGCAGAGCCTCTTCGCGCTGCTGCTGGTCTTCGTGCTGGCCGTCGCCGTCTCGCCCCGCCGCGACGGCGAGATCCTCTTCCTGTCCACGGAGAACCTGGGCAACATCGTCCGCGCGGTCTCCGAGATCGGCATCATCGCGGTCGGCATGACGTTCGTCGTCCTGCTCGGCGGCATCGACCTCTCCGTCGGCGCGATCCTCGGCCTGTCCGCCGTCGGCACCGCGACCCTGATGGTGGACTCCGGGCTCGGCATCCTGCCGGCGGTCGCCGTCGTCCTGCTGATCGGCGCGCTCTTCGGCGCGCTGCAGGGCTACGCGACGGCGCGGCTCGGCATCCAGTCGTTCATCGTCACCCTCGCCGGCCTCCAGGTCGCGCGCGGCCTCGCCCGGATCTGGTCCGGCGGGCTCGGCATCCCGATCGCCTACGGCGACGGCCCGCAGGAGGCGCCACCGGCGTTCGAGATCCTCAACGGCACCGTCAACGGCGTGCTGCCGGTCCCGGCGGTGCTGTTCGTCGGCATCGGCGTGGCCGCGATCGTCGTGCTGCGCAAGACGGCGTTCGCCCGCCACGTCTACGCCATCGGCGGCAACGAGAAGGCCGCCCGGCTCTCGGGCGTGCCAGTGCTGCGGGTCAAGGTCGCCGTGTTCGCCGTCGCCGGCCTGCTCGCCGCGGTGGCCGGCATCATCCACGCGGGACAGCTCAACCAGGGCAGCCCCAACGACGGCGCCGGCTACGAACTCGACGCCATCGCGGCGGTGGTCATCGGCGGCACCAGCCTGGCCGGGGGCACCGGCTCGATGGGCGGCACGCTCGCCGGGGCGCTGCTGCTCGGCATCCTCAACAACATCCTCGCGCTCAACAACATCGACGCCAACGTGCAGCTACTGATCAAGGGACTGGTGATCGTGGCCGCCGCCGGGCTGCAGAAGCTGCGCCGCAGCATCGTCTGAACCGCCACCCGACAAGGAGCGTCCTCATGCGCACCCGAACCGTCCTGCTCGCGCTGCTGTGCACCGGCGCGCTCGCCGCCTCCGGCGCGTGCAGCGTGGAGAAACCGTCCGACGTCGGCGACGCCGCGGCCGCCGACTGCGGCGCCGGCAAGGACTTCCTCATCGGCATGTCGCAGGCCAACAACGCCGAGCCCTACCGGCAGGTCATGAACAACGACGTGCAGACGGCGGCGAGGTCCGTCCCCGGGTTCAGCGTGGTGGTCTCCGACGCGGCGCAGGACAACAGCAAGCAGGTCGCCGACGTGGAGAACTTCCTCACCCAGAAGATCGACCTGCTGATCATCTCGCCGAACGAGGCCAAGCCGCTGACCGCGGTGGTGCGCAAGGCGTACGACCGGGGCGTCCCGGTAATCGTGCTCGACCGCAAGGTCGAGGGGGAGGCGTACACCGCCTTCATCGGCGGGGACAACGTCGCGATCGGCAGGGCCGCCGGCGAGTTCTACGCGACGACCCTGCTACCCACCGGCGGCAAGGTCATCGAGATCGCCGGTCTGCCCGGCTCCACCCCGGCGGCCGAGCGCGCCCGGGGCTTCCGGGAGGGCGTCGCCGCCAACCCGAAGATCGAGATCGTCGCCTCGCAGCCCGGGGACTGGCTGCGCGAGAAGGGGCAGTCGGTCGCCGACGCGCTGCTCAAGGCGCACCCGGACGTGGCGGCGGTGTACGCCCACAACGATCCGATGGCCGAGGGCGCGTACCTGGCCGCGAAGGCGGCCGGGCTGCACACGAAGGTCAGGTTCACCGGCATCGACGCCCTTCCGGTGCCGTCGGGCGGCATCAGGGCCGTCGAGCAGGGCCGGCTCGCGGCGACCTTCCAGTACGCCACCGGCGGTCGGGAGGCCGTCGACCTGGCCCGCAGGATCCTGGTCGACTGCGACAAGGACGTCCCGCGCACCACCACGCTCGACACGATGCGGATCACCAGGGAGAACGCCGCCGAGGCGTACGCCAAGCTCGGCGGCGTCTCCTGAGCGCCGCCCGGCACGGCCGGACGGGCCCGACCCGGACCCGGAGGACGGGGGAGACCCGGCATGACGGTGGCGGCGGTGGTCGGCGTCGACGTCGGCACGTCCAGCAGCAAGGGCGTCCTCGTCGACCTGTCCGGGCGGGTGCTGCGCCGCCGCGTCCGGGAGCACCGGGTGGACCGGCCGCGACCCGCCCGAGCCAGGTACCGACGAGCCAGTGGAGGAAGTCAACCCGTGAGCAGCTACGCCATGCCGGCGCCGGTCGAGCCGCCGGTCGCCGACCCCCGTACCGTCTACACCGTCGCCAGCGGTGACCTGCGGCTGAGCGCCAACGTCACCGGCTGGCCGACGCAGCAACGCCTGGAGGCCGACCTCGCCGCCGCGGTCACCGCCCTGGGCTGGCACACCCGGCGGGCCCACCCGGTGGACCCGGTCACCGGTCACGGCTTCATCGACAGCCAGCGCGCCGGCATCGAGGTCTTCCAGCAGATCCCGCTCGACGCCCCGCTGATGGTGGTGGAGGCGGTGTGGCAGTACAGCCACCACGTGCTGGCCGGGCTGCGCGCCCACCGCGGGCCGATCCTGCTGGTGGCGAACTGGAGCGGGCGGTTTCCCGGCCTGGTCGGCCTGCTCAACCTCGCCGGCAGCCTGACCAAGGCGGGCGTGCCCTACTCGGCGCTGTGGAGCGAGGACTTCACCGACGAGTGGGCCCGCGACGGGCTGAAGTCCTGGCTGGAGACCGGCGAGGTGGTCCACGACGAGAGCCACGTGCGCGACCTGCCGCCGCTGCCGGCCGACCCCGAGGTCGAACTCGGCGTGGCGCTGGCCCGCCAGCTCCAGCGGCGGCCGGCCGTCGTCGGCGTCTTCGACGAGGGCTGCATGGGCATGTACAACGCGATCATCGACGACGAGCTGCTCAACCCGCTCGGCATCTTCAAGGAACGGCTGTCGCAGAGCGCGTTGGTGGCCGAGATGGGGCGGGTGCCCGACGAGGAGGCGCTCGCGGTGCGGGCGTGGCTCGACGCCGCCGGCATGACCTTCCACACCGGCACGGACGAGGCCACCGAGCTGACCGACGGCCAACTGCTCAGCCAGTTCAAGATGTACGTCGCCGCGCTGCGCATCGCCGACGACTTCGGCCTCGACGCGGTCGGCATCCAGTACCAGCAGGGGCTCAAGGACACGGTCCCGGCGAGCGACCTGGCCGAGGGGCTGCTGAACGACGTGACGCGGCCGCCGGTCACCAGCCGGGACGGCTCGCGCGAGCTCTACCCGGGACGGGCCCTGCCGCACTTCAACGAGGTCGACGAGGGCGTCGCGGTGGACTCGCTGATCACCAACCGGATCTGGACGGCGATGGGGATGGATCCGGCGACGACCCTGCACGACATCCGCTGGGGAGAGCGGTACGGGCCGGACTTCGTCTGGGTGTTCGAGATCTCCGGATCGGTGCCCGCGTCCCACAACGGCGGCTACGACCGGTCGTACAGCATGCGGCAGCCGCCGATGTACTTCCCGCTGGGCGGCGGCACCCTCAGCGGCGTCTCCCGGCCGGGCGAGATCGTCTGGTCCCGGATCTTCGTCATGGACCGGGTGCTCCACGCCGACCTGGGCCGGGGCACCGTGGTGGAGCTGCCGGCCGCCGAGACGCGGCGTCGGCTGGCGGCCACCACCCCGCAGTGGCCGATCATGCACGCGGTGCTGCACGGCGTCGGCCGGGACCAGTTGATGGCCCGGCACAAGGCCAACCACGTCAACGTGGTCTACGCCGACGACGCCGACGCCGCCGACCGTGCCCTGCGCGTCAAGGCCGCGATGCTCGACGCCCTCGGGGTGCGGGTGCACCTGTGCGGTGACGTCCGCGTGTGACGCCGGGACGGCGCCCCACCGCCGGCCCGCCGGTCGGCGCGGCCCCCGGCCGCCCGGCTGTCAGGCCGGCCGGGGCGGGGACGGCACCGAGCTCTCGCGGATCCGCAGCGCCGTCCTCAGGGTGACGGTCGAGGACGCCTTGCCGGGGTTGGCGATCCGCTCGGTGAGCAGCGACGCGGCGGCCCGACCCAGGTCGTACGTGGGCTGCGCGACGGTGCTCAGCGAGGGGCGGACCAGCGGCGCCCAGGGGATGTCGTCGAACCCGACCACGCCGCACCCGGTGGGTACGCCGACGCCCCGGTCGACCAGGCACCGCATCGCGCCGACCGTCATCAGGTTGTTGGCGACGAAGACCGCGTCCGGCGGCTCGACCGCGCCCAGCAGGGACGCCATGGCCTGGTAACCGCCGTCCTCCCGGTAGTCGGCGTACCGGATCAGGTCCTCCGTCACGGCCCGGCCGGACGCCTGCAGGGCCTGCCGGTACCCACGCAACCGCTGGACCGCCGTGGAGATCCGCCGCGGCCCGGTGACGCAGGCGATCCGCCGGTAGCCGCTGTCGACCAGGTGGGCCGTCGCCAGCTCGGCCCCGTGGACGTTGTCCACCAGCACGGTGTCCACGGCCACCCCGTGGGGCTGCCGGTCGATGGCCACGACCGGCATCCTGGCCTCGGTGAGCCGGTTGATCAGGGCGGGCCGGCCCGAGGAGGAGATGATCACGCCGGCCATCCGCTGGGCCAGGGCCGCCGTCACGTAGCGGGTCTCCTTGTCGGGATCCTCGTCGCCGTTGCAGAGGACCACCGAGAACCCCGCCTCCTGCGCCACGTCCTCGATGCCGCGCACCAGCGAGGTGAAGAACGGGTTGTTGATGTCGGAGATGATCACGGCCCAGAGGCTGGTGCGCTGCCGGCGCAGGCTCCGCGCCACCGCGTTGGGGCGGTAGTTCAGGTCGAGCATCGCCTGGCGTACCCGCGCCGCGAGACCCGCGTCCACCGACGAGTGCCCGTTGAGCACCCTGGACACCGTGGACGCCGAGACCTCGGCCGCTCGCGCCACGTCGTAGATGGTCGTCATGCGGCCGTCCCCCGTCGGTGTCCCTGGGCCCAGTCCCGCGCCGAACCTGCGTGCCCGGGCGTCCGGTGCGGTCGACCGTTCGAGGACGGTCAGCCTGGGATCCTAGCGGGCGGGCAATCGATTTCTGTCATCCAGGCGACCGCATCGACCTCGATGCCGCGGGCAGGGGCGGGGGAGGTCGCGCCTTCGGGGGCCGGGTGCCGACGGGCGGGCGGCGCGGCGCCGACCGCCCCGGGGGCGGGCACGGAGCGTCGGAGGCGATGGCCGCTCAGCCGGCCGGGCGCCGGGTGCGCGCGTAGTGCCGGGCGGCCTTGGCCCGGTTGCCGCAGCCGGCCATGGAGCACCAGCGGCGGCTGCCCTTCGGGCTGGTGTCGTAGAAGTGCAGGACGCAGTCCGGATGGGCGCAGCGTCGCACCCGGTCGGGGCGCTCCGCCAGCAGCGCGAGGTAGGAGTCCGCCGCCTGCCAGGCCGTCAGGTGAGCGGGGTCGTCGACCCGTGCGGTGGTCGCCGGCCCGTCCGGCCCGACGCTGCGCGTGAGGTGCCCCCAGGCGAGCACGGCGTTCAGGTCGGCGATCGCCGCCGGTGCGGCCGGGTCGGTGACGTGCGCCCGGATCGCCTCGCGCGCCACCAGCAGCGCCCGGCGGACCGGCTCGGTGGCCGGGTGGCGGGGACGGTCGTTGCTGGCCAGCCAGAGCCGGGTGCCCGCCAGGTCGCTGAGCAGGTCGTGCGGGCCCTCGGCGTCCACCCAGATCGTGTTGAGCAGGTCCAGGCCGAGCGGTTCGCCGACGAGTGGCCGCGGATCGTGCGCACGTCCCTCGCCACTCATGTCGCCACCCTAACCCATGAGGTCGGCTTGACCGGTTACACTCTAACCCCTAACGTAGCGGCCACCGGTTAGAAGTGCCGATGACCCGGCGCGACCGCATCGAAGGAGTCCCATGACCACGCTCGCCGCCCCGACCGCCCTGAAGACCGGGCATGTCGGGCTCAACGTCACCGACCTCGACCGCTCGATCGACTTCTACCGGGCGGTGCTCGGGCTCGACGTGCAGGCCGAGGGCAAGGAGGAGGGACGGCGCTTCGTGTTCCTCGGCCGCGACGGGCACATGCTCGTGGCGCTGTGGGAGCAGTCGGAGGGCGGCTTCCCCACCGACCGTCCCGGGCTGCACCACCTGTCGTTCCAGGTCGAGTCGATCGCGGAGGTGGAGGCCGTCCAGGCGACCCTGAAGGCGCTCGGCGCGGAGTTCGCGTACGACGGCATCGTCCCGCACGGCGAGGGGGCCTCCTCCGGCGGCGTGTTCTTCGTCGACCCCGACGGCATCCGGCTCGAGGTGTACGCCCCGACCGGGGCCGACCCGGCCGCCGCCCCGGTCAGCGGCGTCCCCACCTGCGGCTTCTTCTAGGCCGGCCGACGCGGTGCCGGCCCGTGCCGCCGGGTCGGCACCGCCGCCGCTCCTGCCGATCGACAGCCGGAGGAGGCTGTGATGATCCAGTACCACCCCGGGGAACTCGCCGCGCAGCGGCGGGCCGGAGTCGCCGAGCAGGCGGAGTACTCCCGCCTGGCGATCGGCACGACGCTCCCGCCGCCGGCCGTGCGGTTCCTGACCGAACAGCCCATGATCGTCGTCGGCGCGGCGGACGACGACGGGCGCATGTGGGCGACCCTGCTCACCGGGCCGGCCGGCTTCATCAGCGCCCCCGACGAGCGGACCGTCGACGTCGGGACACGTCCGGTGCCCGGCGACCCGCTCGCCCCGGTCCTCGCCCGACCGGCCCAGGTGGGCTCGATCGCCATCGAGGCCGGCACCCGACGCCGGATGCGGCTCAACGGCGTCAGCCACCCCAGGCCCGCCGGACTCCGGATCACCGCCGAGCAGGTGTACGCCAACTGCCCAAAGTACATCCAGCAGCGGACCCCGCAGCGCGCCGCCGACACCCGACCGACCGCGCCACCGGTCGTCGGCGAGACGCTCACCCCGAGCCAGCAGGAGTTCGTCCGGCGGGCCGACACCTTCTTCGTGGCCACCCGCTCGACGGCCGGTGCGTGCGACGCCTCGCACCGGGGCGGCAACCCCGGCTTCGTGCGGGTGCTCTCGCCCGACCGGCTGCGCTGGCCGGACTACGTCGGCAACGCCATGATGATGACCCTCGGCAACCTTCAGCAGGACCCGGCCGCCGGCCTGCTGCTGGTCGACTGGCTCTCCGGCACGACCCTGCACCTCACCGGCGCCGCCCGGGTCGACTGGGACCCGGCCGTGCCGATGCCCGGCGCCCAGCGGGTGGTCGACTTCCGCGTCGAGCGCGTCGTCCAGATCGACCACGCCAGCCCGCTCACCTGGAGCGTGCCCAGCTACTCACGCTTCAACCCCACCCTCGATCCGGAGACGACCAAGCCATGACCGTGACCGTCGACCTCGACCTGTGCCAGAACCACGGCCAGTGCGTGTACGCCGCGCCCGAGGTGTTCGCGTTCGACGAGGACGAAGTCCTGACCTACGAACCGGAACCGCCGCAGTCGCGACACGACCAGGTGCGCGCCGCCGTCGCCGCCTGTCCCGTCCGCGCCATCCGCCTGGTGGGCGAACCATGAGCGACCCGCGGCGGATCGTGGTGGTCGGCGCGTCGCTGGCCGGGCTGCGTGCCGCCGAGGCGCTGCGACGGTCCGGCTACGCGGGCGAACTCGTGCTGGTCGGCGACGAGCCCCACCTGCCGTACGACCGACCGCCGCTCACCAAGCAGGTCCTCGACGGCGGGTGGCGGCCGGAACGGACGACCCTGCCCGTCCCGGCGGGGCTCGATGTCACGTGGCGGTTGGGCGTGGCCGCCGGCGGGCTCGACGTCTCCGCCCACGTGGTGCGTCTCGCCGACGGCACCCGGCTGCCCTACGACGGGGCGGTGCTAGCCACCGGCGCCCGCGCCCGGCGCTGGCCCGGTCCCACGGCGCCGGCCGGCGTGCACACCGTCCGGGGGCTCGACGACGCGACCGCGGTGGCCGAGGCGCTGCCCCGGGCCGCCCGGCTGCTCGTCGTCGGCGCCGGCTTCCTCGGCGGGGAGGTGGCCGCGGCGGCCCGCGCCCTCGGCGTCGCGGTGACCCTCGTCGAGCCCCGGGAGCTGCCGCTGCTCGCGCCCGCCGGCCCGCACGTCGGACGGTTCGTGGCCGCCCTGCACCGCGCCAACGGCGTCGACCTGCGGCTCGGCGTCGGGGTCCGGGCCCTCACCGCCAACGGCCGGGGCGAGCTGACCGGGGCCGAGCTGACCGACGGCGCCCGCGTCGCGGCGGACCTGGCGGTCCTCGCGCTCGGGGCGGAGCCGAACGTCGAGTGGCTCGCCGGGTCCGGACTGCGCGTCGACGCGGGGCTGGTCTGCGACGGATACTGCCGACCCCTGCGACACGACGGACGGCCCGCGCCGGACGTGGTCGCCGCCGGGGACCTGACCCGGTGGCCGCACCCGCTGGCCGGCGACGAACTGGTCTCGCTCGGGCACTGGAGCAACGCCGTCGAGCAGGCCTCCGTCGCGGCGCAGACCCTGCTGCGGCCCGACACGTCGCCCGGCTACCGACCGGTGCCGTCCTTCTGGTCGGACCTGTACGGCGTGCGGTTGCGCTCGGTCGGGCTGCCACACCTCGCTGACACCACGGAGGTGGTCGAGCGCGACGACGCCGGACACCGCCTGGTCGTCACGTACCACCGCGGCGGTCGGCTCGTCGGCGCCCTCACCGCCAACCGGACCAGCCGGCTCGCCCACTACCAGGCGCTGATCCAGCGCCGCCTCACCAACCCGCAGCCCGTTTCCCTACCCGCCTGAGGAGCGCCATGAGCACCCCGATCGTCCCCCCGTTCACCGCCGAGACCGCCGCCGAGAAGGTACGGATCGCGCAGGACCTGTGGAACACCCGTGACCCCGAGCGGGTGGCCCTCGCGTACACGGCCGACAGCCGCTGGCGGAACCGCGACGAGTTCCTCAGCGGACGCGACGAGATCGTTCGCTTCCTCACCCGCAAGTGGCAGCGCGAGCGCGACTACCGCCTGGTCAAGCAGCTCTGGGCCTGGACCGACGACCGGATCGCGGTGCGCTTCGAGTACGAGAGCCGCGACGCGGACGGGCAGTGGTGGCGCAGCCACGGCAACGAGCTGTGGCAGTTCGCCCCGGACGGGCTGATGGCCGTCCGCGACGCCAGCATCAACGACTACCGCATCGAGCCGTCGGAGCGGCGCCTCTGACGCCCCCGGTGGGCCCACCGGGGGCGGGACGCCGGAGCCGGTCGCACCCGCGGACGGTGCACCGGGGCCGCGCGTCGCGGACCGTGCCCCGGGGCCGCGCGTCGCGGACGGTGCACCGGGGCCGCGTGTCGCAGTGAACCCGGGTTCCCTCGTGCGCGGCGCCGGTGGCGGCCGGATGACGGCTCTCCGCCGGCCCGGGCCGATACCGGCTCCGGCACGGCGACCCGTCGCAGGGCCTGAGATCAGCGGACGGCGGCCATATAGTGGCGGGAACGCACAAGGATCCACCTGTCCAGCGACTTGCCGGAGGTCCGTCGGTGATGCAGGTCTACTACCTCGAGATCGTGACCAGGGAAGTCGACGTGGTGTGTGCCGCCTACGCGGCAGCGAACGGGGTGGAGTTCGGCGAGCCGGACGCCGGGCTCGGCAACGCCCGGACGGCCGCGATGCCGGGCGGCGGGCTGGTGGGGGTACGGGCCCCGTTGCGCGACACCGAGGAGCCGGTGGTGCGGCCCTACTGGCTGGTCGACGACATCAAGGCGGCCGTCGCGGCGGTGGCGGAGGCCGGCGGCGAGATAGCCGTGGAGCCGTTGGAGATTCCCGGGCGCGGCACCTTCGCCATCTACGTCCTGGGCGGCAACGACCACGGCCTCTGGCAGCGGTAGACCCACAGGTGCGCCGGGCCGCCACGACGCGGCCGGCGGCGGGCGCAACCGGTGACGCACGTCCGGGCGGGGTCTGCGATCGACCGCCCGGAGGGCTGCGACCAGGTGTCGACTGCCGGCACCTCTCCTGCTGTGTCAGGTGCGGCAGAGGATCTCGCCGTGCAGGACGACGAACCAGCCGTCGTCCGCCGCGGCCCACTCCCGCCAGCCCAGCGAGATGCGGCGCAGATCCGCCTCGGTGGCCATGTCGGACGTCACCAGCTGCCGGGCCAGGTCCGAGCGCAGGATCCGCTCCGCCCACATCCCGCCCCACCACAGGCGGTCCTCGGGGGTGGCGAAGCACCAGGTGCTCGCGGTGGCGGTGACGTCGTCGAAACCGGCGGCGCGGGCCCAGGAGAGCAGGCGCCGGCCGGCGTCCGGCTCGCCGCGGTTGGCGCGGGCGGCCCGCTGGTAAAGGGCCAGCCACTCGTCCAGCACCGGGAGGTTCGGGAACCAGGTGAACGCCGCGTAGTCGCTGTCCCGGGCGGCGACGAGGCCGCCGGGGCGGCAGACCCGCCGCATCTCGCGCAGCGCCCGCACCGGATCGGCCACGTGCTGGAGCACCTGGTGGGCGTGGACCACGTCGAAGGTGTCGTCGGCGAAGTCGAGGGAGTGCACGTCGGAGACCGCGAAGCCGACGTTGTCCCGGCCGCGCGCGGCGGCCTCGGTCTGGGCGAGCCGCAGCGCCTCGGGGCTGATCTCGACGGCGGTGACGCGGCCGGGCGCCAGCCGGGCGGCGAGGTCGGCGGTGATGGTGCCCGGCCCGCAGCCGACGTCGAGCAGGGACGCGCCCGGGGCGAGGTGGGGCAGCAGGTAGGCGGCCGAGTTCTCCGCGGTCCGCCAGCGGTGCGACCGCAACACCGACTCATGGTGCCCGTGCGTGTAGACGTTCTCGGCACTCACCATCGCAGCCCCACCTCCCGGACGACGCCCTGACGGGCCCGCCGAGCATAGCCCCGATATCTCGGAATACAGGACAGTCGTCCTGGCAAATGAGATGGCGCCGCCGGAAGTCACACCAGCCGGAGACCGTGCCTTTCGACAAGACCCACCAGGCCGGCGTGCACGAGGGGAAGGTCGCCCAGCTCGCTGATCCCGACCCAGGCGACGTCGTCATGCTCGTCAGGCGCCCGGTTGGCCGGGGAGCCGACCCACTTACCGACGTGCCAGACGCCCACCCGAACGGCGTTGTCACCCTCGCCGAGATGCAAGTCGCCCAACCGTGACGAGGACTCCGCCACGATGCGAACACCGAGCTCCTCGTGCAGCTCGCGCGCGAGGGCCTGTAGTTCCGACTCACCCGCTTCGACATGCCCCCCGGGCAGATCCCAGAGATCCGGGTACGCCTGGCGGGTCGCCCTGCGGTGTACCAGCAGGACCGCGCCGTTCTCGACGAGTGCGCCTGTGACGACGACATGCATGACGGGATCACAGCACAGGGGTGGGACAGCCTCGCTTCGGCCGCGGGGCCGCGTAGCCGCCTCCGGCCCTCGCTCGGCGCGACGGGCGCCGGTCAGGTGCCGGGGCAGCGGTCGATGATGACAAATGGGTTGCACCGGCGCCGGGGGAGGGTTTGACTGCTCCCCATGCCTTCCTCCGCACCGATCTTCGTCGCGGGTACGGGTCGTTCGGGGACGTCGCGGATCGCCGACATCATCGGCGAACACCCGCTGATCCACCGGATCCCCATGGAGACCAGGTTTCTCGTCGACCCGGGTGGCCTGCGGGACCTGGCCGACGCGCTCACCGTCCGATACGACCCCACCGTCGGTGAGGACGCCCTGCACCGGCTGAGCGACTTCCTCACCGTACGAGTGCCCGGCCGGCGCGACGACCGCGGCAAGACCGTTCCCGAGCTGGTCGGCGAGCAGCGCTACCGGGACGCGGTGCAACAGCTCTGGCCGCAGTTGGTCGCGTGCGCCTACGACGAACCCGCGCCGGCGGAGGGCTTCGGGAACGCCGACCGGCCCGCCGGGCCGTTCGAGCCGCTGAGTCGCCGGCGGATCCTTCCCAGGTACTTCGACGACCGGGGCGAACTGCTCGGAATCCTGCGGGGCCTGGTCGACACCCTGTTCGGCGGGGCGGCCGCCGACGCGGGCAAGCCGGCCTGGTGCGAGAAGACACCGTTCAACCTGCTGTGCATGGAGTTCCTCTGGGAACTGGTCCCCGAAGCGACCATCGTGCACATCAAGCGTCACCCGGTCTCGGTGCTCGCATCCCACCTGGCCCAGCCATGGGCGCCGCCCACCGTCGACGGCGCGCTCGCCTACCTCAAGCCGGTCTACCAGCGGTGGCTCACCTGGAAGAGCACGTTCGACCTGACGGGCAGGCGATACGTCGAGGTGAAGGCGGAAGACCTCGCAGCCGACTGGCCCGGGCAGCGCCGCGCGCTGTTCGAACGGCTCGGCGTCGACGACTTCGCCACCCCGTCGGCGTTCGAGCCGCACCGGCTGACGGGCCGCACCGGCCAGTTCGACCGCGAGACCCGCGAGTTCGTCGAGGAGGCGCTCGGCGACGTCATCCCGGCCATGGGATACGAGTGACGGTGCCGACCGGCCCGGCGCAGGCGAAGGAGCTGTAGCGGGCGGGGCCGCACGCCGGCCGTGATGGTGCCGGCTGGGTGTCACCACCCACCCGGGCCGCGGTGAGGGATCGGGTCGGGTTTCGCGGGCCCGGCTCAGACCCTGGCAGCACCGACCGAGCTCGGCTCCTCGGGCAGCGCCGCGTCGCCGGCCCGGTCGGCCACCCGACGGTAGGCGGCCCAGGGCAGGAAGAACTGGGTGACCGGGCCCACCGCGAGCGCGTACAGCACGGTGCCGACGCCCACGCTGCCGCCCAACAGCCAGCCCACGGCGAGCACGGTGATCTCGATCAGAGTGCGGATGAGCCGGATGGAACGCCCCGTCACGGCGGACGCGCCGGTCATCAGCCCGTCCCGGGGGCCGGGCCCGAGCCGGGCGCCGACGTAGACGGCGACGGAGAGCCCGTTGAGCACGACACCTCCGACGAGCAACCAGACCCGGGCGGGCGGACCGAGGTGCTGGGGGATGAGCGCGAGACCGAGGTCGGCTGAGCCCGCCAGGACGACGATGTTGGCGACCGTGCCGACCGTCGGCCGCTGCCGCAGCGGGATCCACAACAGCAGCACCACCGTCCCGATCACCGCGCTGGTCATGCCGAAGCTCAGCGACGTGTGCTCCTGCACCCCCTCGTACAGCACGCTCCAGGGGTTGACGCCCAGCGAGGCGCGGACCAGGACCGAGAGGCTGAACCCGTACAGCGCGAGCCCGACGAACAGCTGCGCGACGCGTCGTAGCGGACGCTCACCGAGGGGGACGTAGGCAAGCGGGGGAGGGGACGGGTTCCCGCGCGGCGTGCGTGCGAGCGCGCAGCCGCCAGCTCGCCGCGATGCTGCCCGGCCCGCCCACAACCAGGCCCGCCTACCGCCACCTGGCACAGGCGATCAGCGCCCTGATCCTGGACGGGCGGATCGCGCTGCACGTCCGGCTCCCCGCCGAACGGGATCTGGCGGCCGCGCTGGACACCAGCCGGGCCACCGTCACGGCGGTGTACGACCTGCTGCGCGAGAGCGGTTACGCGCACAGCCGCCAGGGTTCCGGCACCTGGACGGCCCTGCCCGAGGGCCGCACGCCCCGCGGCGTCACCCGGCTCCTCGGCCCCCAGGACGCCGCCATCGACCTGGCCCGGGCCGCCCCCGGCCTGCCCGGCGAGGCGCTCACCGACGCGCTGGCCCGGGTCACCCCTCGTCTGGCCGAGCACGCGCACACTCCCGGCTACCACCCCTTCGGCCTTCCCGAGCTGCGCGCCGCCATCGCCGAACGGTTCACGCGGCGGGGCCTGGCCACCGTGCCCGAACAGATCCTGCTGACCTCGGGCGCACAGCACGCGCTCACGCTCGTCCTGGGGCTGCTCTGCCGCCCCGGCGACCGGGTCATGGTCGAGAACCCGTCCTACCCGAACGCGCTGGAGGCCATGCGCCGCGCCCGGCTGCGCACCGTGTCGGTCCCCGTGACCGAGACCGGCTGGGATGCCGAGATAGCCGAATCGACACTGCGTCAGGTCGTGCCTCAGCTGGCCTATCTGATCCCCGACTTCCACAATCCGACCGGCTGCCTCATGCCCGAGCGTGAGCGCGTCCGCGTCCTGCGCGCCGCGCAACGTTCCGGCGCCTGGTTGGTCATCGACGAGACCCTGGCCGACCTCGCCCTCGACGTTCCCACCCCGCCGCCCCTCGCCTGCCACGGGACGCCCGACATGACCGGCCAGGTCATCACCATCGGCTCGATGAGCAAGACCCACTGGGCCGGCCTGCGCATCGGCTGGCTGCGTGCCTCCGCACGGCTGGTCACCGAACTCGCCGGCCAGCGGGTCGCCACCGACATGGGCGGCTCGGTCCTGGACCAGCTGCTCGCCCTCGCCCTGTTGGATCGAGCCCGGGAACTGCTGCCGCCCCGCCTGGAACAGCTGCGTCAGCAGCGCGCCGCCCTGGTCGCGGCCCTGACCGAACACATTCCGCAGTGGACCTGGCAGCCGTCACCCGGCGGCCTGTCGCTCTGGGTCGACCTGGGTGAACCCGTCGCCACAGCGCTGGCCGAGCGGGCCCTGGACTACGGGGTGCGGATCGAGAGCGGCACCTACTTCGCCACGGAGCCCGGGATCTTCGAACAGCGGCTCCGCATCCCCTACACAGCGCCATCGGATCTCCTGAACGAGGCCGTACGCCGCTTGGCCACCGCCCTCGCCGACGGGCCCGTACCGTCGTCCGCCGCTCGCCGACCACGCTGGATCGCCTGACGGCACCTCGCCGTGGGCTCAGGTGAGGACTGCGGTGCGCGGTGCGGCCGGACGCCGGTGTCCGGCCGGCGACCCCGCGCTGGTTTCCGGGCGCGGATGGTCGGGATTCGACAGTGCCGGCCTCCGCCTCGCGCTACGGTGTGGCACCGGCGGCCCGGCGATCAGGACCTACCGGGCAGAGACATGATCGACACGACGGGAGCTCTGGCCATGTCCCATGTGCGACGCTTCGACCACGTCGGCATCACCGTCGAAGATCTCGACGCCGTGACCGCCTTCTTCGTGGCGCTCGGCCTGGAGGTCGAGGGCAGGGCGTTCGTCGAGGGCGAGTTCCTGGAGACGGTCTGCGGCATTCCGGACGCCCGCACCGAGATCGTCATGCTGAGGACGCCCGGCGACGGCGCCCGCCTGGAGCTTTCGAGATTCGTGCGGCCGGAGTCAGTGCCGGGCTCGCCGGCCGCCATGGCGAACGAGCGCGGACTGCGCAACGTGTCCTTCGAGGTCGACGACCTGCGGGCCGCTGTCGACTGGGCGGCCGGCGAGGGCTACGGACTCGTCGGTGGCATCGGCGAGTACGAGGGCGCCTGGCGGATGGCCTACGTCCGGGGACCCGAAGGAATCATCGTCTCGCTGGCCGAGCGCATCGGCTGAACCAGGCGCGAGGGCCGCAGCGTCCGACCCCTGTGGTCGGCCGGCGAGCGCCGAGCCGGGCCGCCCCACGGGCAGCGGCTGCGACATCGGCGCAGCGATAGCCTGTCACCATGGCGAGCGCCGAGCTGGAAGAGTTGATCGTCCCGAACGCCGAAGCGCTGCGCGAGTGGCTGTCGGCCCACCACGCCACGTCGCCCGGCGTCTGGCTCGCCCTGACCAGGAAGGGCGGTACGGTCACCACCCTGACCTGGCAGCAGGCGGTCGACGAGGCCCTGTGTTTCGGCTGGATCGACGGGCAGGCCCGCAAGCGGGATCAGGAGACCTCCTGGATCCGGTTCACCCCTCGCCGGCCCCGCAGCTCGTGGTCACAACGCAACGTCGCCCACGTGGCCCGGCTGGAGGCGCAGGGTCGGATGCAGCCCTCCGGTCGCGCCGCGGTGGAGGCCGCGAAGGCGGACGGTCGTTGGGCCGCCGCCTACGCCCCACCGTCGGAGGCCGAGGTGCCGGCCGACCTGCGCGACGCCATCGCCGCCGACCCCGCCGCCCAGGCCATGTTCGACGTACTCACGAAGACCAACCGGTACGCTCTCATCCACCGTCTCGGCGCCGTCAAGCGGGCACAGACCCGGGAGCAGAAGATCGGCGAGTTCGTCGCCATGCTGGCCCGTCACGAGACGATCCATCCGCAGAAGGCCAGGCCTCCGCGGACGCCGTCGTCGGGAAGCCCGAGCTGAGTCGCGGCCCGGGCCGGTCACGCGCCAAGTGCGGCGTGACCGGCGTCAGGAGGCCACGACGCGCGCCCGGATCGCCATCGCCTCCACATGAACCGGCCACCGCGGCCACCGCAGGCCCTCGACCCGGACAGGCCCGTACGACGACCAGGAGGACGCCCGGTGCCCAAGACCAGACGCGAGCGGGAACAGGAGCGTCTGCACCGGCGGCTGGAGATCCTCCGGCTTCCCGTCGCGCCGCTGCGCCACGCCGGCCACCTGGCGCCGGATCGGACCGACCGGCAGTGGGAGCGGGTACCCGAGGCGGTCGGTGTAGGCCCGGACAACGATGCCGTCGCCGTCTGGGCCAGCCGCGAGCAACCCCGACGGCTTCTGATCACCGTGCACGACGGTCGTGGGCGGCCCGTCCGGTCCGTGCCGCTCGACGGCTGCGTCCGACCCACGTTCGTGCAGCTCCTGCCCGGTGAACGCGTCCTGCTCGTCCGTGCCCGCAACCGGGGCGGCGCCAACGCCGAGGTGTGGACCGCCGACGGGCGTCGCGCGCACCGGGGCGACCTCGGCGACGCGATCGCGCACGTGTCGACCACCCCTGCCGGCGCCATCTGGGTCGGCTACTTCGACGAGGCCATGGGCGGCAGCGGTCCCCAGACACACGGCCTCGCCCGCTTCACCGCGGACCTCGACCCGGACTGGCTCTACCCACAGGAACCCGCAGTGCCGGACATCTTCGACTGCTACGCCCTCAACGTGGCCGACGAGACGGCCTGGACCTGTGCGTACACCGAGTTCCACCTCGTCTCCGTCAGCGGCGACACGCCGGCCGACCACGGCCCGGCGCCCCACCGCGGCGCGCACGCCCTGGTGACCGACGGTGTCACGGGCGCTCTGATCGGCGGCTACGGACCCGAGTACGACCTGGTCGTCCCGTTCCAGATCGACCGCGCGGCGGTGACGGCCGCCGGTGCGCCGGCCCGACTCGTACTGCCCGACGGCATGGAGCTGCGCGACGCTCGCATCTTCTGCCGCGGCCCCGAGCTCCACGTCATCGTCGGGACCACCTGGTACCGCACCGACCTGGGGCTGCTGGCGTCAGTCACGTGAGCGTGGCGAGGCAACCGAGGCTTGCGCGTCCGCCGCTCAGCCCTCTTGCCGGAACCCATCGACAAGCGTAGGAAGTAGACCACGCTCTACCCGCCGCCGCCGGACCACCGCCCCGTCTCCGAGGTGATACGCGTGACCACATGCAAACGGCTCCGCCTCGCCGTGTCCGCGCTGATCACGGCAGGCGCCGTCCTGCTCGGCGCGGCCGCCGCCGCGGCACCGCCCGCGGCCCACCCGTCGGCCAGCGGCGGCGCCTGCGACCCGATCGACCCGACGGCCTGCCTGCTGCCGTTCCCGAACGACTTCTTCACCGTGCCCGACCGGACCAGCGCGACCGGCAAGCGGGTGCGGTTCGCGGCCTCCGCGATGCCCGCCAACGTGACGGGGACGCCGATCGACCCGACGGAGTGGAACCGGCAGGACGGGTTCAGTCCCGGCTCGCCGATCCTGGTGCGGGTGCCCGGCCTCGACGCCGCCGCGACCGGGATCGCGCCGGTCACCGACATCGGCCGCTCGCTGGCTCCGGAAGCACCGATCGTGCTGCTCGACGCCCGCACCGGCAGGCGTACGCCGTACTGGGCGGAGCTCGACGCGCGCGCGACCGGTGAGCCGGACCGGCAGTTGCTGATCATCCGACCGGCGGTGGCGCTGACCGAGGGCACCCGGTACGTCGTCGGCCTGCGCGGCATGCGCGACGGCGGCAGGGCGCTGATCCCGGCGCCGAGGGCGTTCACGTCGTACGTGACCGGCGCCGGCCTCGACCGCCGGGACCGCCGCGTCCCGCAGATGAAGCGGATCCTCGCCGACCTGAGCCGGGCCGGCGTCAAGCGGCACAGCCTCTATCTCGCCTGGGACTTCACGGTGGCCAGCCGGCAGGGCCTGACCGGGCGGACGCTGGCGATCCGCGACGGCGCGTTCGCCGCCCTCGGCCGGGCCGCACCGTCGTTCACCGTCACCCAGGTGACCGACTACCCGCCGGAGCAGGAGCCGCTGATCGCCCGGCAGGTGACCGGCACCGTCGCCGTGCCGTCCTACCTGACCGGCGACGGCCTGCCCGGCTCCCGGCTGCACTACGGCCCGCCCGGCGGCGGCGGGACACCACCGACGCCGGACGCCCTTCCCACGCCGTCGGGCGCGACGGTGGCGGCGGACTTCGTCTGCAACATCCCGCGCAGCGCCTCCGCCGCGCGGCCGGCGCACCTCTCGCTCTACGGCCACGGCCTGCTCGGCAGGCCGACCGAGATCAACGCCGGCAACGTCAAGGCGATGTCGCACACGTACGACTTCACCTTCTGCGCGACGAGCTGGATCGGCATGGCCGCCGGCGACCTCTCCTACGTGGCCGGCGCCTTCACCGACCTGCGCGCCTTCCCGGCGGTGGTCGACCGGTTGCAGCAGAGCTACCTGAACTTCCTCTTCCTGGGCCGCACGATGATCCACCCGGGCGGGTTCGCCGCCCATCCGGCGTTCCGCGACGCCGCCGGACGGCCCCTGATCGACGTGGCCGGCGGGCTGCACTACGACGGCAACAGCCAGGGCGGCATCAACGGTGGCGCGGTCACCGCCATCGCCCAGGACTGGACCCGGTCGGTGCTGGGCGTGCCGGCGATGAACTACTCCACGCTGCTGCAACGAAGCGTGGCCTTCGCCCCGTTCCAGGCCACCCTGGACCGCTGGTACCGGGACAGGGCCGACCAGCAGCTCATCCTCGCGCTGCTGCAGATGCTGTGGGACCGCTCCGAGGCCAACGGGTACGCCCGGCACATGACCGACCGGCCGTTGCCGGGCACCCCGGCCCACCAGGTGCTGATGCATGTGGCCTTCGGCGACCAGCAGGTTTCCCCCGCCGCGGCGGAGGTCCAGGCACGTACCATCGGCGCCCGCCTGCACACCCCCGCCCTCGCCGACGGCTGGTCACCGGACGTGCGGCCGTACTGGGGCATCGCGCCGATCCGCAGGTACCCGTACACCGGTTCGGCGATGGTGGTCTGGAACAGCGGGGCGGCGTACGCGCCACCGCCGACGAACCTTCCCCCGGCCGGGCCGGAGTACGGGGTGGACTCGCACGAGTTCCCGCGCGCCCAGGCCGCGGCCCAGAGACAGAAGGCGGTCTTCCTGCTCACCGGGAAGGTCATCGACGCCTGCGGGCGGGCGCCCTGCCCGTGACGCGGTGACCGGCCGCACCGCGGGCGCGCGCCCGGGTCGGCCCGGGCCCGGCGCTCGCGGGTCGTCGCGGCCACCACCGGGCGCGCGCACCGCCGACGACACGCTTCGCGGAGGAGGAGAAGCAGGTCGTCGACGGCGCGCGGGGGAAGCGGCGGGTCGGGTTGACCCCTGCCCGCCGGTCGGCTGCCCCGTCGGGACGGGGCAGCCGCTGCGGGTGCCGGTGGGCCCGACCCGTTCCGACGCGACGGGAGGTGCGGCGTCGCTACGGGTCTAGTAGCACTTGACGCCGCTGGCGCGGCTCGTCACGTACCATTCGTGCTGCCCGTATCCGGTCCGCATGGTGTAGCAGTTCTTCTTCGGCCACTTCCAGTGGCAGGCCACCCAGCTCTTGTCGCCGGAGGTCTTCGTGCGGTTGTTCTGGCAGATGTACGTGTTGCCGCCGCCGGTCCACTGCCCCAGCTTGAAATAGCCGTTGGCCTTGTCGTTGCGCACGTAGATCGTGCGCCGGTCGAACCGGATGCACATGGTCGCGTTGTATCCCGACGGGAAGTAGCACTGCATGTTGCTGGCGGTCGCACCGGACCAGACCGTGGATTTCGAAACGTTCGTGCCGTTCTTCCAGTACAGCGACCCGGCCGACGCCGGGGATGCGGCCACTGTTGCGGAAGCCACCGCCAACACGGTTCCCAACAGGGCCGAGATGGCCACCGAGCGGAGACGTCTCACAGCCTCTCCCTTCACGGGTATCGTTCCGGCAGCGAGCCGGAACGGCAGGTCAACGGCCTCCGGCCCGTCCACATGCCACTGTCCTTACCGGACCGGAGATCCGTGTGCGGTCGATTCTGGCAGACGTGTTTCGAAGTAAGGCGATGCTCGGGGCAACTTGAGGGAATCTTGAGTCTGCCTGTCGGGATGCGTCTCTCATGCGTTCCCGCGATGCTCGCCGGCACGCGCCAACGAGCACCGCGGGGTCGAAAACGCAGTTCTCCGACTGCCTGTGTTCACGGCGTCCGGCGCCCACGTCGGCATTGACAGAGAATGCCTGGCGCTGACGTTACCCTTGGCAGTTCACGTGGGGTCATCGACTGTCAGGTCGCCCGGATTCACGGCGGGCCGGCGGAGACGGGGAGAGCGCGGACCGCTCTCGTGCGTGGCAACTCAGGCCACGAGTAGGCGGAGGCCGAGTTCCGCCGTGTCGAGGGCGAGGAGGTCGCGGTTGCGCTCGGCCCACCGGCCTGAGGAGAGGTCTTCGCGGAGTGCGTCGACCGCCCGCCGTTCCGCCTGTGGCCCGACCCTGGTCCACACCGAGACCGCGCGGCGTACGTGCTCGTCCAGGTATGCCTCCGGCCGGCGCCAGTACGCCTCGAAGAAGCCGTCGGCGCAGTCCCACGGGACGAGCACCGGCTCCGCGCGCCCTCCGATCGCGCGGGTCAGCTCGGCCAGGGACGGCCAGCCGACCAGGAGTTGGGCGAACTCGGGCAGGTAGTCGCGGGTGAGCCAGAACCGCTGACGCCAGCGGGTGTCGTCGGCGTCGTACGTGAACACCACCACGCGCCGGGCCACCCGCCGCATCTCCCGCAGCCCGGCGACCGGGTCCGGCCAGTGATGGACCGTGCTGACCGCCATCGCGGCGTCGAACGACTGGTCCTCGAACGGCAGATTCTCCGCGGCGGCGGCCACGCACGGCGCCGCGCCCACGGGACGCTGCGCCCGCATGACCGCCGACGGTTCCACCGCCGTGACGTCGCGGTCGGGTGGCTCGTAGGAGCCGGTGCCGGCCCCCACGTTGAGCACCGTTCGCGCGTCGCCCAGCGCCTCCCAGATGCGCGCGGCGATCCGTGGCTCGGTGCGCCGGGTCGCCGGGTAGGCGGATCCGATCGCGTCGTACAGTTGTGCGCCGAACACTCTCAGTTGCTCCTCCGGGGTCGTCCTGATTCCCATTGCCCGTGCCTCCAACTCCCTGTCAATGGCCGTCACCATGGCGGCGGCGCGGTCGCGTTGGTCCAGCAGCAGGCCGCGCAGCCGGCACAGGTGCGCGACCGCGTCGGTGCCGGGATCGTCGACCAGATCGGCGATCTCCCGCAGCCCGAAGCCGAGCCGTCGGTAGGCGAGCACCTCGCGGAGCCGCTCCACGTTGCCGGGGGAGTAGGCCCGGTGCCCGGCAGCGGTCCGCGCGGACGGCACCAGGAGGCCGATCTCGTCGTAGTGGTGCAGTGTGCGGACGCTGACGCCGGTCAACTCCGCCACGCGCCCCACGGTCAGGTGCTCTTCCACGCCACGAACTATGTGCCATGACGCCGCGTGAGGAGCAAGCGTTTCACCGCCGGCCCGGGTCTCCGCCCGTCGACGCGTTCCGAGGCGCGGCGCTCAGCGCGCGTCTTCGCCCACCCCCAGGAGCGGCAGGCCCGCCGCGTACCGTCGAAGAAAGCCGGCGGTCGGGGTGTCCGCCGCCGCGATGGTGTCCGGGGTGCCCTCCGCGACGACCGCGCCCCCGTCGGGACCGGCTCCCGGGCCCAGGTCGATCACCCAGTCGGCGGACGCGGCGACGGGGATGTCGTGTTCGGCCACGACGACGGTGTTGCCCGAGTCGAGCAACACGTCGAGCGCGTCCACCACACGCTGGATGTCGGACGGATGCAGGCCCGAGACGGGCTCGTCGAGTACGACCAGGCCGGCCCTGCGGCTCGTGGCGCCGCGCTGGATCGCGGACGCCAGCTTCAGCCGCTGCGCCTCGCCGCCGGACAACTCCGTGGCGCTCTGACCGAGCCGGAGATAGCCGAGCCCCACCCGGTTCAGGGCTCCGAGGATCTCCGCGAGCTGCCGAGGCTCGGCAAACCGCTCGACGGCCTCGGCGACGGTCAGCTCCAACACCTGGTCGATGGTCAACCCCTGGTACCTGATCTCCAGGGCCGCCGGCCTGTAGCGTCGGCCCCCGCACGCGTCGCAGACCACCCACACGTCCGGCAGGAAGTGCATGTCGACCAGCTTGCGGCCGTACCCGGTGCAGGTCTCGCAGCGACCGCCGCCCTCGGTGTTGAAGCTGAACCAGGACGCGTCCACACCCGCCGCGCGTGCGGCCTCGGTCCCGGCGAACAGCTTGCGGACCACGTCGAACGCCTTGCTGTAGGTGGCGGGGTTGGACCGCGGTGTCCGTCCGAGCGGCTCCTGGTCGACGACGGCGACCCAACCGAACGTCTCGGCGCCGGTCACCTTCCGCACCGTGTCGGTCGCCCTCCCGGTCAGGGCGGCCTCCACGCTCGACGCGAGCGCACCGAGCAGGCTGCTCTTGCCGCTGCCGCTCACCCCGGTCAGGCAGGTGAGCCGGTCGGCGGGAAGACGCACCAGGTCCGCGACCACGTTCTGCGCGCTCAGGCCGTGCAGTTCGACCCAGTCGGTGCCGGCTCCGACCGGGCGGCGGGTCCGGCGCAGCCGCGGCCCGTGACCGGCCAGGTAGCGTCCGGTCAGCGACGTCGGGTGGGCGGTCACGTCGGCGGGGGGACCCGACACGAGGACCTCGCCGCCGAGGCGGCCCGCGCCGGGCCCCATGTCGATCACCCAGTCGGCGCGGGCGATCAGCTCGGGGTCGTGCTCGACGAGGAGCACCGTGTTGCCGGCCTCGCGCAGCTGCAGGGCGATGTCGAGCAGGTGTGCCTTGTCCGCCGGGTGCAGCCCGGTTCCCGGCTCGTCGAGCACGAAGACGATGCCGCTCAGCTCGGTGCTGAGCTGCGCGGCGAGCCGCGTCCGCTGCAGCTCGCCCCCGGACAGCGTCGCCGCGCTCCGGGACAGTTGGAGATGGGCCAGGCCGAGCCGGTCGAGAATGCCGAGCCGGCGCCCCAGGTCCTGCAGCAGCGGCTCACCCACCTCGCGTTGCCGGGCGTCCAGATCGCCCGCCACGCGCTGCGCCCAGCTGCGCACCTCGCGGACCTCCACGGCGAGCAGGTCGGGGTATGTCAGCCCGCCGAGCCGCACGGACCGGGCCACCTCGTGATAGCCGCTGCCGCCGCAGGTGCCGCAGGGCTGCTTGCGCATGTATGCCAGGTAGCGCTGCTTGGCGCTGGGCGTCCGGGCGTTGGTGAACACCCGCTCCACCTCGGCGAGCGCGCCCCGCAGCGGCTGGCTCGAGGTGTAGGTCATCGTGGCCGTCTCGTTCCTGTTCGGGATCTCGATGCTCGCCTCGACGATCTCGTCGCCCGTGCCGTGGAGCACGCAGTGCCGGAACTCCTCGGGCAGCGACTGCCACGGCCGGCTGAGGTCCACGCCCCGCTTCTCGGCGAGCGCCGGCACGAACGCGTGCTCACCGGACCGCCACTTCGCGTACCAGGGTGAGGCGCCCTCGAACAGCGGAAGCTCGGGGTGGGTGATGACGAGGTCCTCCTGCGCCTGCCAGCGCCCGCCCACCCCGTGGCAGTCCGCACAGCTCCCTTCCGGGGTGTTGCGGTCGAAGTGGGCGGTCGTCAGTGGCCCGTCGCCGCTTGCCGCCGCCCGGCCCGCGCCGATCCGCGGGAGGCGCGAGTACAGCAGCCCCAGGTGCCCGTCGATGCCGGTGATCGTCGCGACCGTGGAGCGGGGGTTGCGGTTCAGGCGGCGCTGGTCGACCGCGAGGGTCGCGCCGAGTCCCGTCACACGGTCGACCTTCGGCCGGTTCCGCTGGGTGATGTACTGCCGTACGAACGGCGAGAGGCCTTCCAGATATCGCAGCTGGGCCTCGTTGTGCAGGGTGTCGACAGCCAGCGAGGTCTTGCCGCTGCCGCTCACCCCGGTGAAGGCCACGAGCTGCCCCCTGGGGATGCTGACCGACACGTCCCGCAGGTTGTTGGTGCGGGCACCCACCACGTCGATGGTCCCGTGCCCCGTGCTCGCGGCGTCTGGTGTCTCGCGCATGAGGATCCTTGTCTCGGTATGGCCGGGCGACGGCGTACGCCCGCCACGGACGCGGCCCGGCGCGGACCTCATGCTTCGCCACAAACATGACACCCTGTGTCGGATTTGAAAGAACGCGCTTCGGCTGAAGCGCCCGCACTCTGCTCCGGCCGGCGCTCGACGCGAAACTGGACGCCCGCCGCGCCGGGTCCGCCGTCGACGCAACGGCCGGCCGGACGCCCGACGAAAGGGGGCGTGGCCGGCTCGGCTGCTTACCGCCGCCGGCGTCTCGGTGTGGCGGCCACGGCGGCGAGGTCTGGCAGGATGGCGGCATGACGAGCGAGAAGCAGGCGAAGGCCAGCCACCGCGGCATACCCAGCAACAACGAGTTCCGTGACTTCATCGCTTCCGGCTGGGCCACGCCCGACCGGGAGCCGACGCCCCGCGCCGAGGTGGCCGACCACGCCGAGCGCCGCCGGACCGTCCTGTCGCGACGCTTCCCCGGCGAGCGGCTCGTCATCCCCGCCGGCGGCCTCAAGGTGCGCAGCAACGACACCGACTACGCGTTCCGCCCGCACACCGCCTTCGCCCACCTGTCCGGCCTCGGCGCGCACGCCGATCCGGACAGCGTCCTGGTGCTCGACCCGGAGCCGGGTGGCGGGCACCGTGCCGTTCTCTACTTCCGCCCGCTGGCCCCGCGCGACAGCGAGGAGTTCTACGCCGACTCGCGTCACGGCGAGTTCTGGGTCGGCCCCCGCCCGACCGTCGCCGACCGGGAGTCGGAGTTGGGCATCACCGCCCGCCACCTCGACTCGCTCGCCGACGACCTGGCCAAGGACGCGCCCGCCGCCCGGATGCGGGTGGTCCGCGCGGCCGACCCGAAGCTGGCCGACCTGGTCGACTCGGTTCGCGCGCAGGCGGGCGCGGCCGGCTCCGCGCAGCAGCGCGCGGAGGCGGACGAGGAGTTGGCCCGCCACCTGTCCGCGATGCGGTTGGTCAAGGACGAGTGGGAGATCGAGGAGATGCGCAAGGCCGTCGCCGCCACTCACCGGGGCTTCGACGCCGTCGTCGCCTCGCTGCCCGAGGCGGTCCGCAGGGGGCGCGGGGAGCGCTGGGTCGAGGGGGTCTTCGGTCTGTACTCCCGCCACGAGGGCAACGGCGTCGGCTACGAGTCCGTCTGCGCCTCCGGGGATCACGCCAACACCATCCACTGGACGAGGAACACCGGCGAGGTCCGCGCGGGTGACCTGATCCTGGTCGACTGCGGGATCGAGCTCGACTCCCTGTTCACCGCCGACATCACTCGTACCCTGCCGGTCTCCGGCCGCTTCACCGACGTGCAGCGCCGGATCTACGACGCGGTGTACGAGGCGCAGCAGGCCGGCCTGGCCGCGGTGCGGCCGGGCAACAGGTTCAGCGACATCCACGCCGCGGCGGACGCGGTGATCGCCCGGACCCTGCACGAGTGGGGACTGCTGCCCGGGGGAGTCACCGTCGAGCAGACGCTGGACCGGGAGCGCGGGGGCTGGCACCGCCGCTGGATGGTCCACGGCACCTCCCACCACCTGGGCATGGATGTGCACGACTGCCAACTGCTGCTGCGCGAGGACTACATGAACGTCGTGCTGGAGCCCGGCATGATCCTCACCGTCGAGCCGGGGCTCTACTTCAAGGCCGACGACCTGCTGGTGCCGGAGGAGTTCCGGGGCATCGGCGTGCGTATCGAGGACGACGTCCTGGTGACCGCGGACGGCTGCGAGAACCTGTCCGCCGCGATGCCGCGCACCTCGCACGAGGTGGAGGAGTGGATCAAGCGGGTGTGGGCGGACGCCTGAGGATGCCGCGACGATCACCGAGGGGCGGTCGGCGAACCGCGGCCGCTGCTCGGCTGTCGAAGACCCCTCACCTGGCGTCCTGCCAGGCGCGTGCCGCCGGCGGTGAGGGCTCGGCCACGGGTGCGGGATCCTGGCGGCGCGGCAGCAGCAGCGGGCTGGCCAGGATCAGCAGCCCCGCGACCGTGATGGCCGCGCGCGGGCTGGTGGCGGCGGCGAGCAGCCCGCCGAGCGCACTGAGGACGGCGATGGCCGCGCTGCTGCTGATCGACCACGCCGACAGGGTGCGGGCGACGCGGTCCTCGGGGGTGTGTTCAAGCCGGTAGGTGGCCAGGACCGGGTTGTACAGGCTCATGCTGATGATGATCGCCAGCTCGACGACGATCACCGTGGCGAGGCCCGCGAGGCCCGGCTGTACGAAGGCGAGGCCGATCAGCCAGACCGCGCGCAGCGTGCCGACGGCACGGAGGGTCCGGTGTTGGCCGTACCGGGCCACGACGCGGCGGGCGAGGCGTGCGCCGACGAGCCCGCCGAGGCAGGGAGCGGCGAAGGCCAGGCCATACTGCCAGGGCGGGAACCCGAGCTCGCGGAGCAGGAGCACGGCCAGCAGCGGCTCGGTGGCCATGATCAGTCCGCTGACGAGCAACTGGTTGAGGTAGAGCGCCCGCAGGCCCGGATGGGTCAGCAGATGCCGCCAGCCCTTCAGCAGGTCGTCGGCCCGGATCCGGCGCCTGCCGGTGCGAGGCGGGGGCGCTTCCCGCCCGCGGATGGCCGCGATGCCCAGCGCGGAGAGCAGGTAGCTGAGCGCGTCGGCCACCACCGTGACGACCGGCCCGAACAGGCCGATCGCCGCGCCGCCCAGGGGCGGCCCGACGGCGATGGAGCTCCACGTCGTCGACTCGAACCGCGCGTTGGCCACGAGCAGGTCACCCGGCCGGACGAGGGCCTTGAGGTAGGCGCCGCTCGCGGCGTTGAAGGCGATCTTGGATGTGGCGACCGTGACGGACACAACCAGCAGTTGGGCGAAGCTGAGCAGGCTGAGGGCGTAGGCGACCGGGACGGTCAGCATGGCCGCGAACCGGGCCAGGTCCGTCGCGATCATCACCGGCCGCTTGCGGTGGAACTCCACCCGGGGCGCGAGCGGCAACGCGAGCAGCGCGCCCACCGCCGGCCCCACCGCGGAGAGCGCGGACACCTGGGCGGGGCTGGCATCCAACACCAGCACGGCGATCAGCGGCAGCGCGCCGAAGCCCAGCCCGGAGCCGTAGGCGCTGACCGCGTAGGACGCCCACAACCATCCGAACTGCCGGCCCAGGGATCGTCTGGCCACCACGCCGCGCACCTCCGCCTCGAACAGCCGCCGTTGCCGCCGGGACCCAGCCGAGCGGGCCGGGACCGGCTGTGATCGAAGCAGTGCGGGCGACGACGGATCAAACAATCGACGCGACGGCGAGCCACAACCCGGCGTTGTGTCCGGGTAGGATCCGGCCGGTGGACCTCAACGCCGTCCGTACCTTCGTCGCGGTGGTGGACGCCGGCCAGTTCCAGGACGCCGCCGTCGCGCTGTCGGTCACCCAGCAGGCCGTGTCCAAGCGGATCGCCGCGCTGGAGAAGGATCTCCAGGTACGGCTGTTCACCCGCACGGCCCGCGGAGCCCAGCTCACCATCGACGGCCAGGCGTTCCTGCCCCACGCCCGGGAACTCCTGCGGGTGGCCGAGCGCGCGGACGCCTCCGTACGCCCCGGTCGTCGCGCCCTCCGCGTCGACGTGCACAGCCGGCGGACCGCGCCGTCCGTGCTCCTGCAGGACTTCCACCGCACGCAGCCACGAATCGAGCTGGACGTCGTGACCCTCGACGCCGACGTCCACGCCGCGACCGCCGCCGTCGAGGCGGGGACGGTCGACGCCACCTTCCACGCCGTACCCGTCCCCGCGCACGAGCTGCCGGGTGCGATTAGGACCGCCCGCGTGATCGACGAGCACCACGAGATCCTCGTGGGGCCACGCCACGCGCTCGCCAACGCCCGCGTCGTCACGCCCGCACAACTCGCCGGCCACCCCGTCTGGATGCCCGGCATGGCCCCCGGCACCGAATGGGCCAGCTACTACGACGAACTCGCCGCCGCGCTCGGCCTCACCATCGACAGGGTCGGGCCGGCCTTCGGGAACGAGGCGCTGCTGGCCGAGATCGCCGACTCCGCGGAGCTCGCGACGCTGGTCGGCGAACGCACGCGATACCTGTGGCCGGACAGGTACGACCTGCGGCGCATCCCGGTGCGCGACCCGGCGCCGGTCTACCCGATATCGCTGATCTGGCGCGACGACAACCCGCATCCCGCGCTCGGCAGGCTCCGCGACCACCTCGGCGCGAGGCGGCGGACGGACGCATCCGACGAGGAGGTGTGGCTGCCGACGTGGGGACAGCGCTCGGCCCCGGCGTCGTAGGAGCGACGGGCCCACCGCCCGCGCGTCATCCCCTACGGCGACCGGTAGGGCCGGACCGGGCGGTGACGCGGCGCCCGCGCCCGCGTCACCGCGGGCCCTCGTCGGCGCAGCAGCCGTCCGTCGTCGACCTGGCGGTCAGGCGGACGCGGGATCGCGAGCCGGGGCGTCCCGGATCGCGAGCGCGGCCTGGACCAGCGCGGCGTGGGTCAGCGTCTGGGGGTAGTTGCCGAGGTGGGCGCCGGTCGCGGGGTCCAGCTCTTCCGGATAGAGGCCGAGTGGGCTGGCATGGCCGAGCAGGGTCTCGAACAGCTCGACGGCCTCGCGGCGGCGCCCGGTGCGGGCGAGGGCCTGGACGAGCCAGAACGAGCACGGCAGGAACGCGCCCTCGACGCCGGGAAAGCCGTCCCGTCCCGGCGGGTAGCGGTAGAGCAGGGGGCCGCCGGCGGAGAGCCTGTCCCGGATGGCGTCGATGGTGCCCCGCACGCGAGGCGAGTCGACGCTGTCCATGCCCAGCAGCGGCAGGACGAGCAGGGCCGCGTCGAGGTCCGGGGAGCCGTAGTGGCGGACATAGCTGTTGGTCGTCGGGTCGAAGCCGTGCTCCCGGACCTGCGCGGCGATGGCATCCTGCGCCTTCCGCCAGCGGCGACGTTGCCGATCCGGCAGCGGGTGGGTGTCGGCGATGCGCAGGGCTCGATCCAGGGCGAGCCAACCCATGAGCTTGGAATGCACGTGTTGGGCGGGTTCGCGGACCTCCCAGATGCCGGCGTCGGGCTCCTGCCATCGCCGGGCGACCACGTCGGCGAAGCCGCGCACCGCACGCCATGTCTCGGAGTAGAGGCGGTGTCCGGTCTGGGCGAACGCCCACGCCGCGTCGATCACCCAGCCGTAGCCGTCGAGCTGGTGTTGCCCGGCGGCGCCGTTGCCGATCCGTACCGGACGGCTGGCGAGGTAGCCGGGCCAGCCCGGCAGCTCCCGTTCCCGGGGTACGGCGCGGCCGTGGAGGGTGAGCAGGGCCGGCAGGCGTGGCCGCTGGAGCCGGCTGGCGTGCAGCAGCCAGGCGAGGAAACCGTGGGCTTCGGCCGCCTTGCCGACGCTGAGGAAGGCGCTGACGCCGATGCTGGCGTCCCGGGGCCAGACGTAGCGGTAGTCCCAGTTCCGTACGCCGCCGGGATCCTCGGGCAGGGACGTCGTGGGTGCGGCCACCGGGGCCTGCGAGGGCGAGTAGGTCAGCAGCCGCAGGGTCAGCAGGCTTCGTACGACGTGCTCCCGGAAGGGCAGCGACGCGTCGATCCCGGCAGTCCAGGCCCGCCATCGGCTCTCGTCCTCGAGGAGCAGTTCCCAGGCTGCCGCCGGTTCGACGTGGATCATCGGTTCGCGGTGGGCCACGGCCAGCGCGAGGGTGACCGGTCGTCCGGGGCTGACCGTGATCGAGGCGGGTCGGCCCGGCTCGACGGTGAGGTCGGGGGCGGTGGCCAGCGACACCGCGAGCGACCCCCAGTCGCAGAACAGGGCCTGACGCCGGCGGTGGACCCGGGGGCGGCGGTGCCGTACGCCGAGGCGTGGGTCGAACTCGACGACCGCCTCCACCGGCGCCCCTTCGGCCGACAGCCGGCGGACCATCAGCGTCGTGGGCAGCAGGCGGCCGCTGACCTCGGCCACCATGGCCTCGGTGAGGGCGAGGCGGCCGTCGCCCACCGCCCAGGTCGTCGTCAGGGTGGCCGTGTGCCGCCGGTAGCGCCGCTCGACGACCGTGGCCGGTCCGGCCGGGCCGAGCCGGAAGGTTCCCGCGTCCGGGCCCCCGACCAGCCGGCCGAACACGGGCTCCCCGTCGAAGCGGGGCAGGCAGAGCCAGTCGATCCCGCCGTCGGCGGCGACCAGGGCGGCGGTGCGGGTGTCGCTCAGCAGCCCGTAGTCGCTGATGGGCGACGGGGGCCGGGGGTGGGTCGCGTCGGGTCCGCCGGTCATGGGGATGGCTTCCTCAGGATTGGGGATCGCTTGCTGGCTTCGCGCGCCCGGGTCAGTCGGCCTGGAGGAGCAGTCCCAGGACGCCGCCGTAGATGATGTGCACCACGACCGCGACCGCGGGGGTCTGGACCCCGTAGTTGAGGGCGAACAAGCCGGGCGGCTCCAGCACCGCCGTGCTGGCCGGGCCCGCCCGCTGCGAGGCCATGCGCGGGTGGACACCCGGAAGCAGTGGCAGGAGCACCGTCAGCGCGATCCCGACGTGGAGGCTCCCGATCAGCGCCCCGATCCACCAGGTGGCGCGGTGCAGCAGGGCGAACATCGCCGCGTAGCCGAGGGCGAAGCCCTGGCCGGCGCAGAGGTGCATGAAGAACCCGACGACCCGGGCCCGGTCGGGATCCTCGGTGACGAGGGTGCCGAGCACCAGGGGAATGTCGAGGCGGGTGAGGCCGGCCAGTTGCGCGGTGATCAGCGCCGCGGTGAGCGCCACGGTGGCGACCAACCCGAACAACGCCCATCCGGCCCAGTCCATGTCAGCGGTTGTCGACGCCGCGACCGCGCAGACTCAGGCGTGCTTGTGGGACGGTGAGCCGGGCGCGTCGACGTCGGCGCCCTTTCGCACGGCTCTGCATCGTCTGCCTCCCAGCTGCTTCACAACCCCCTGGCCGCCACGACAGCCCAGCACATCACCGATCACGCACCGGCGTGCCGCAAACCGCCATAAATCAAAGAAATCCAGGCGTACGCCCGCAGCCGTCCCGGCTGCGAGCCCGGCCCAGACGGCTGTCGTGCCGCCGCAGGCGTCCCCGGGCTGACCGGCCCGGAGGTCGCCGACGAGACGGACGCCTCCTCCTATCGGCCCTCGCGCACGAGCGTCTGGCCGGCCTCCGCGAAGGCGCGGACGCGGGCAGTGGCACCGTCGGCGCGCCAGAGCAGGCCCCACTGCAGGGGCTGCGCGTCGCGCAGGTGCACGTACGCCACGTCGGGGCGGGCGTAGTAGCGCCTGGCGTTGGCGCCGAGCCCTACGCCCTCTACATGTTCGGCATACCCACCGACCCGGCCCGCGCCGAAGCCGTCACCACCAGGCAACGCGCCCTCGCCGACGCGCTGCCCACCAGCGGCCGCAAGCCGTTCACCCTGCTCAACCCGAGCGAGACCGTCGCCGACGCCTTCAACCCCGACGTGGTGAACCGACTCCGCGACGTCAAGCACCGCCACGACCCGCACGACATCTTCCGCGCCAACTTCCCGGTGACGGGCTGAGGGAGAATCCCGCTTTCGGGTGTACGCCGTCGGGGCGACACCCGCCGGCACAGGGGCTCCAGCCCGGCGGGATCGCCGCCGGGCCGGAGCCGTCGAGGAGCCCTGGCGGTGTCAGCCGGTGCGGACGAGCTGCCACTGCTGGTTGGCGCCGTTCCAGTCGGCGTACTGCACGATGTTGGCGCCGTCGTTCGTGGCGGCGCCCTGCACCTCCACGGCCTTGCCGCTGTGCCGGCTGACCAGGCGGACGTAGCCGCCGGAGTCGGCGACCCGGAACTGCTGGTTGGCCCCGTTGTGGTCGGTCCACTGGACGATGGCGGCACCGTCGGCGGTCGACCAGTTGTACACGTCGAGGACCTTGCCCGAGTGCCGGGACCTCAGCCGGTGGTAGCCGCCGCCGGAGTCGACGAACTGCCACTGTTGGTTGGCCCCGTCGTTCCGGGTCCACTGGGTGATGCGCGCCCCGTCGGCCGTGGCCGACCCGTACAGGTCCAGCGCCTTTCCACTGTTCCGGTTCACCAGCACGTACCAGGCGTTGGGGTCGATGGGCCCGGGGTTGCCGGTGCCGGCGTTGAGGGCGTCCAGGGTGGCGGTGTACGCGGGCTTCCTGGCGCCGTTGGCGTCGAAGAGCAGGGGATTGTCGTCCCGCCAGGAGTCGCTGTCCCGGACTCCCCAGACGGTGATCCCGGTGCAGCGGGCGACGGCCAGGCAGGCCCGGGTGACGGCGGCGTAGATGCCGGCCTGGTTGGCGCCCTGCGCGACGTCGAGTTCGGTGATCTGGACTTCGACGCCGAGGTCGGCGAAGCGCTGCAGGTTGGCCTGGTAGTCGCCGGGCAGGGTGGTGCCCAGGTGCGACTGGAAGCCGACGCAGTCGATGGGTACGCCGCGGGCCTTGAAGTCGCGGACCATGTTGTGGACGGCGGTCGACTTCGCGTTGACGCCGTCGGTGTTGTAGTCGTTGTAGCAGAGCCTGGCGCCGGGGTCGGCGGCGCGGGCCGCGCGGAAGGCGGCCTCGATCCAGTCGTTGCCGGTGCGCTGGAGGTTGGAGTCGCGCCTGGCGCCGCTGCCCCCGTCGGCGAAGGCCTCGTTCACCACGTCCCACGAGTGGATCCGGCCCCGGTAGTTGCCCGCCACCCGGGTGACGTGGTTGATCGCGGCGTTGCGGAGCGCGCCGCCGGAGAGGTTCTGGGCCCATCCCGGCTGCTGGGCGTGCCACAGCAGGGTGTGGCCGCGCACCGACATGCCGCGGGACTGTGCGTGGTTGACGATCCGGTCGCCGTTGCCGAAGGTGAAGACGCCCTGCTGGGGCTCGGTGGCGTCCCACTTCATCTCGTTCTCGGCGACGACCGAGTTGAACTCGCGGTCGAGGATGGTGACGTACTGGCTGTCGGAGAGGCGGTGCGCGGCGACCGCGGCGCCGAAGTAGCGACCCTTCTCCGCGGCCGACGCCCCGAGGGTCGTGCCGGCGGCGGCGGGGCTGGGCGGGGCGACCAGGGGGGCGAACAGGGCCGCGGCGGAGAGCAGCGCGAGGAGCGCGCGCCTCGGTCGAGACCGCCGGTGCGGTCGGGCTGGTGGTGTCACGGTGGCTCCCGGTGTCGTGGGGAACGGGCGGGTTGTGCGGGTCAGCGCGTCCGGAGGCTGGCTGGCTGACGGTGGGAAGTCCCGGAGCTGCCGTGGGAGCGCTAACATAGATGCGCGTAACGGTGCCAGAATGCGTCGCCTTCATCAAGGGCTTCCCGTCGTCAGCCCCGAGGCGGGGGATCGCCCCCCGTCTCCTGCCGGCCGTGTCTTGACGCTCCTCTATGTGAGCGTTAACACTAGGGGCGCTGTCGAGTGGAGGTGGTCATGAGCGGTGTGGGCGGTGCC
Organism: Micromonospora sp. NPDC004336; assembly: GCF_053602615.1. NCBI lineage: Bacteria > Bacillati > Actinomycetota > Actinomycetes > Micromonosporales > Micromonosporaceae > Micromonospora > Micromonospora sp. NPDC004336. The sequence goes on along the minus strand of NZ_JBSGDY010000032.1, from coordinate 12,036 downwards.
GACGAGCGGTACGTGGTCGGGGTCGACTTCGGCACCCTATCCGGCCGGGCCCTCGTGGTCCGGGTCGGCGATGGCGCGGAGCTCGGGACCGCGGTGCACGCGTACCGCCACGGCGTCATCGAGTCCGCCCTGCCGGACGGCGGGCCGGCGCTGCCCCCCGGCTGGGCGTTGCAGGATCCGGAGGACTACCGGGCCGTCCTGCGTCACGCCGTGCCGGCCGCGCTGGCCGCCGCCGGCGTCGCACCGTCCCAGGTGATCGGCATCGGCACCGACTTCACCGCCTGCACCGTCCTGCCGACCCTCGCCGACGGCACCCCGCTGTGCGAGATCCCGGCCCTGCGCCACCGGCCGCACGCCTGGGTGAAGCTGTGGAAGCACCACGCCGCCCAGCCGCACGCCGACCGGATCACCGCGCTGGCCCACGAGCGGCGCGAGCCGTGGATCGGCCGGTACGGCGGCAGGATCTCCGCCGAGTGGCAGTTCGCCAAGGGCCTGCAGATCCTCGACGAGGACCCGGAGACCTACCGGCGCGCCGACCGCTTCATCGAGGCGGCCGACTGGATCGTGTGGCAGCTCTGCGGCACCGAGACCCGCAACGTCTGCACCGCCGGCTACAAGGGCATCCGGCAGGACGGCCGCTACCCGTCGCAGGAGTACCTGAGCGCGCTCGACCCGGCCTTCGCCGATTTCGTGACCAAGCTGGACGGTCCGCTGCTCCCCCTGGGCGGCCGCGCCGGCGGCCTCAGCGCCCGGGCCGCCGCCTGGACCGGCCTGCCGGAGGGCATCGCCGTCGCGGTCGGCAACGTCGACGCGCACGTCACGGCCGCCGCGGCACAGGCCCTGGACCCCGGCCGGCTGGTCGCGATCATGGGCACCTCCACGTGCCACGTCCTCAACGGCGGCCGGCCCGCCGAGGTGCCCGGCATGTGCGGTGTCGTCGACGGCGGTGTCAGCCCCGACGCGTGGGGTTACGAGGCCGGCCAGAGCGGTGTCGGCGACATCTTCGGCTGGTTCGTCAACCACGCCGCGCCCGCCGGCGTGGACTCGCACGAACGGCTGACCGAGCTGGCCGCCGCCCAGCCCGTCGGCGCGCACGGCCTGGTGGCGTTGGACTGGTGGAACGGCAACCGCTCCCTGCTGGTCAACCACGACCTCAGCGGCCTGATCGTCGGGATGACGCTGGCCACCCGGCCGCAGGACGTCTACCGGGCGCTGCTGGAGTCCACCGCGTTCGGCACCCGGATGATCATCGAGGCGTTCGTCGACGCCGGGGTGCCGGTCACCGACCTGGTGGTGGCCGGCGGTCTCACCTCGAACCGGCTGCTGATGCAGATCTACGCCGACGTCACCGACTGCCCGCTGGGCATCGTCGGCTCCACCCAGGCGCCCGCGCTCGGGTCGGCCATCCACGCGGCCGTCGCCGCCGGGGCGTACCCGTCGATCCACGAGGCGTCGGCAGCGATGGGCCGGGTACGCGAGGCGGCCTACCGGCCGGACCCGGACAACGTGCGCGCCTACGACGCCCTCTACGCCGAGTACCGCGCGCTGCACGACCACTTCGGTCGCGGCGGCAACGACGTCATGCTCCGCCTGCGAGCGATCCGCAACGCCGCGCTCGACGCGACCGCGACGCAGGCCGACACGCTCCTGGAGGTGGCCGGATGACCGGCGACACGGCTCGACAGGTGGCCGGGCTGCGGCACACCGTCGCGCGCCTGCACGGCGCGCTGACCCGGTACGACCTGGTGGCCTGGACCGCCGGCAACGTCTCCGCGCGGGTCCCCGGCCGGGACCTGATGGTCATCAAGCCCAGCGGCGTCGACTACGACGACCTGACGGCGGACGGCATGGTGGTCTGCGACCTCAACGGCAACGTCGTCGACGGGACCGGAACCCCGTCCAGCGACACCGCCGCCCACGCCTACGTCTACCGGGCGATGCCCGAGGTCGGCGGCATCGTCCACACGCACAGCGGATACGCCACCGCCTGGGCGGCCCGGGGCGAGGCAATCCCGTGCTGGCTGACCGCCCAGGCCGACGAGTTCGGCGGGGAGATCCCCGTCGGGCCGTTCGCGCTGATCGGCGGGGACGCGATCGGCAAGGCGATCGTCAGCACCCTGTCCGGGCACCGTTCGCCCGCCGTGCTCCTGCGCAACCATGGCGTCTTCACCATCGGCACGGACGCCCGCGCGGCCGTCAAGGCGGCGGTGATGTGCGAGGACGTCGCCCGCACCGCGCACCTGGCCCGCGCCCTGGGCCAACCCGTTCCGATCGCGCCGGCCGACATCGACTCGCTGCACGACCGCTACCAGAACGTCTACGGGCAGCGCCCGGGCTGAGCGCCGCGCGCACCTCCCGACCCCGACACCGCTCGTCCGACACCGCCGGTCTCGCACCACCCCACCACCTCAGCCGCGCACTGTGCCCCCGGGCCCGGTCCGGCTCGCCCGATCCCGAGGAGAAAACCGATGAGAACCAGGAGAACGACGCGCACCATCGTCACGGCCCTCGCCGCCGTGCTGCTCGCGAGCAGCGCCGCGGCCTGCGGCAACAGTGACACCGGCGGGGACCCCGGCGGTGGCGACGACAGGATCACCCTGGGCTTCTCCCAGGTCGGCGCGGAGAGCGGATGGCGGACGGCGAACACCACCTCGATCAAGGAGGCCGCGGCCGAGGCGGGAATCGAGCTGAAGTTCGACGACGCCCAACAGAAGCAGGAGAACCAGATCAAGGCGATCCGGAACTTCATCCAGCAGAAGGTCGACGTGATCGCCTTCTCGCCGGTGGTGGAGTCCGGCTGGGACACCGTTCTCAAGGAGGCCAAGGACGCGGGGATCCCGGTGATCCTCACCGACCGCGCCGTGGACTCCGCCGACAAGTCGCTCTACAAGACCTTCCTCGGGTCGGACTTCGTCAAGGAGGGCCGGCTGTCCGGGGAGTGGCTGGTGGCGAACACCGCGTCGGCGACCGGGCCGGTCAACATCGTCGAGCTGCAGGGCACGACCGGCTCCGCGCCCGCGAACGACCGCAAGAAGGGCTTCGCCGAGGCCATCGCCGCCAGTCCCAACCTCAAGATCGTCGCCTCCCAGTCGGGTGACTTCACCCGCGCCGGCGGCAAACAGGTGATGGAGCAGTTCCTCAAGGCCAACCCGGACATCGACGTGCTCTTCGCGCACAACGACGACATGGGCCTGGGCGCGCTCGAAGCGATCACCGCAGCCGGCAAGACGCCCGGCAAGGACATCCTCATCATCACCATCGACGCGGTGCGGGACGGCATGCAGGCCCTCGCGGACGGCAGGTTCAACTTCATCGCGGAGTGCAGCCCGCTGCTCGGGCCACAGCTCATGGACCTGGCGAAGAAGGTCCACGCCGGCGAGGAGGTGCCGGCCCGCATCGAGACGCAGGAGACCACCTTCACGCAGCAGCAGGCCAAGGAGGCGCTGCCCGACCGCAAGTACTGACCGCCGCCGGGGCCGCCGTCGATCCCGACGGCGGCCCCGACACATCGCTGGTTTCCGTACCGATGCCGTCGAAGAGAAGGTGTGATGGGATGACGGGTAGCCGTCCGGTCCTGACCATGACCGGGATCAGCAAGTCCTTCCCGGGGGTCCGCGCACTCCACGACGTCGACTTCCGGCTCTTCCCGGGTGAGGTCCACGCCCTGATGGGCGAGAACGGCGCCGGCAAGTCGACCCTGATCAAGGTGCTGACGGGCGTCCACGACATCGACGCGGGCACCGTCACCCTCGCCGGTGAGCAGACCGCCTTCACCGGCCCGATGCAGGCCGCCGCCGCCGGCGTCAGCACCGTCTTCCAGGAGGTCAACCTCTGCACCAACCTGTCGGTGGCGGAGAACATCTTCATCGGCCGGGAGCCGCGGCGGCTCGGCGCCGTCCGCTGGGGCGAGGTGCGCCGGCGGGCGCGGGCGCTCCTGGCCCGCCTGGACCTCGACATCGACGTCTCCGCGCCCCTGGGGTCGTACTCGCTCGCCGTGCAGCAGATGATCGCCATCGCCCGGGCGATCGACGTGCGCGCACGGGTGCTCATCCTCGACGAGCCGACCTCCAGCCTGGACGCCGTCGAGGTCGCCCAGCTGTTCCGGATCATGCGGCAGCTGCGTGACGAAGGCATCGCGATCCTCTTCGTCACGCACTTCCTCGACCAGGCGTACGGGATCGCCGACCGAATCACCGTGCTCCGCAACGGCAGGCTCGTGGGGGAGTACCGCACCGAGGACCTGCCGCAACTGAGCCTCGTCGAGAAGATGATCGGCAAGGAACTCGACGTCCTGGAGCGCATCGACCAGCAGCCCAGGCGGGCGGTCGCCGCCCGGACGGCGGGGACCCCGCTGGTGGAGACGTCGGATCTGGGCCGCAGGGGCGCCGTCGCCCCGTTCAGTCTGCGCATCCACTCCGGCGAGGTGGTCGGGCTGGCCGGCCTGCTCGGCTCCGGCCGCACCGAGGTGGCGCGGCTGCTGTTCGGCGCCGACCGCGCCGACGCCGGCCACGTGACCGTCGACGGCACCCGGGCGCCCCTGCGGACCCCGGTGCAGGCCATCGAGCGCGGCATCGCGTTCTGCTCGGAGAACCGGCGGGCGGAGGGCATCGTGCCCGAGCTGTCGGTCCGGGAGAACATGATCCTCGCGATGCAGGCCGCGCGCGGCTGGGCGCGGCCCGTCCCGCGCCGCCGTCAGGACGAGCTGGTCGAGAGGTACGTCAAGGCGCTGGGCATCCGGCCGGCCGATCCCGACGTGCCGGTGCGCAACCTCTCCGGCGGCAACCAGCAGAAGGTGCTGCTGGCCCGGTGGTTGATCACCGAACCGCGGCTGCTGATCCTCGACGAGCCCACCCGGGGCATCGACATCGGCGCCAAGGCCGAGATCCAGAAGCTCGTGGTGGAGCTCTCCGGCGGGGGCACGGCGGTGCTGTTCATCTCCGCCGAGCTGGAGGAGGTGCTGCGGCTGAGCCACCGGGTCGCCGTCATGCGCGACCGGACGATGGTCGCCCAGCTCGACAACGACGACACCCTCGACGCCGAGCGCGTCATGCAGACCATCGCCAACGCGACCGGGAGGAGGTGAACCGATGAGCGCGGTCACCGACCGTCTCCGCCGGCCGGCCGGACACCGGCTGTTCTGGCCCGCCCTCGTGCTCGTCTGCATGATCGTCGCCAACACGGCCTACCGGCCCGGCTTCCTCGCCGTCGAGGTCAACGACGGGCACCTCTACGGCACACCGATCGACATCCTGCGGCTGAGCGCACCGTTGATCCTCGTCGCCCTCGGCATGACCCTCGTCATCGCCACCGGCGGGATCGACCTCTCCGTCGGCTCGCTCTGTGCCATCAGCGGCGCCGTCGCCTGTCTCCACATCAGCCGGTCGCCCGACCAGAACAGCCCCTCCACGGTGCTCACCGCGCTCGCCCTGGCCCTCGGGGCCGCGCTCGTGCTCGGCGTGTGGAACGGGGTGCTGGTCGCCGTCATCGGCATCCAGCCCATCATCGCCACGCTGATCCTGATGGTGGCAGGCCGGGGCCTCGCCCAGCTGATCACCGAGGGGCAGATCATCACGATCAACTCCGGGCCGTACCGGGCGATCGGGGTCGGGCACGTCCTGACGCTACCGCTCGCGATCTTCATCGCACTCGCGGCGGCCCTGCTCGTCGCCGCGCTCACCCGCCGCACCGCCCTCGGCCTGATCGTCGAGTCCGTCGGCGGCAACGCCGAGGCCAGCAGACTGGCCGGCATCCGCTCGCGCCGCGTCGTCTTCCTGGTGTACGTGGTCAGCGCCGCCTGTGCCGCGCTCGCCGGCTTCATGGTCACCGCGAACGTGTCCAGCGCCGACGGCAACGCCGCCGGGCTCTGGATCGAACTCGACGCGATCCTCGCGGTGGCGATCGGCGGCACCTCCCTCGCCGGCGGACGGTTCTCCCTCGGCGGCACGGTCCTGGGCGCGCTGATCATCCAGACCCTCACCACCACGGTGTACGCCATGAACATCTCGCCGCAGACGTCGCTGCTGTTCAAGGCGGTCGTCGTCATCGCCGTCTGCCTCATCCAGTCGCCCGGGTTCCGTGCCCGGTTCCGACGCCGCCGCAGCCGCGCCGCGCCCGGCCCGGCGGCACCCCAGCGGGAGAAGGAGCAGGTGCCGGCATGAGCAGCGCCTCCGTGACCACCGGCCGCGTCTGGCGACCCCGCCTGCCCCGCCGGCACCTCCCGGTCCTGGCCACCCTCGCCCTGCTGCTGGTCATGTACGGCATCGGCGTGTCGCAGTACCGGGCGTTCTCGAACGTCCAGGTCGTCTTCAACGTCTTCATCGACAACGGGTTCCTGCTCGTCGTCGCGGTCGGCATGACCTTCGTGATCCTCACCGGCGGCATCGACCTGTCGGTCGGCTCGGTGGTGGCCATGACCGCGATGGTGTCGGCCGCCCTGCTCCAGAACGGGCTGCCCGCGACCGTGGTGCTCGTCGTCGCGCTGCTGATCGGCCCGGTGCTCGGGTTCCTGATGGGCTGCGCGATCCACTTCTTCGACATCCAACCCTTCATCGTCACCCTCGCGGGAATGTTCTTCGCCCGGGGCATGTGCACGTTCATCAGCGACGCGTCCGTCCCCATCACCGACGGCTTCTGGACAGCCATGTCGCAGAAGCGGATCGGCGACCCCGCCGGGAACTTCGTGTCGATCAGCGTGCTGATCGCGTTCGCGGTGGTGCTCGTGGCCGCGTACGTGCTGGCGTACACCCGCTTCGGCCGCACCGTGTACGCCGTCGGCGGCAACCCCCAGTCCGCGCTGCTGATGGGTCTGCCGGTCGGCCGCACCCGGATCGCCGTCTACACGGTCAGCGGGCTGTGCTCGGCCATCGGGGGAATCCTGCTGTCGTTCTACACGCTCTCCGGTGCCCCGCTGATCGCCGTCGGCATGGAGCTCGACGTGATCGCGGCCGTCGTCATCGGGGGCACCGTCCTCACCGGCGGGTCCGGCTACGTCTTCGGCACCGTCCTCGGCGTCCTGGTGCTGGGTGTCATCCAGACCCTGATCACGTTCGACGGCAGCCTCAACTCCTGGTGGACCAAGATCGTGATCGGCGGTCTGCTCTTCGCCTTCATCCTGCTCCAGCGCCTCATCGGCATCCGCTTCAAGTGACCGCCCCTACCGGGAAGGCAACAGCATGGCAAGTCACCCCCAGCCCGAGGTCTGGTTCCTCACCGGCAGCCAGGGCCTGTACGGCGAGGAAACCCTCCGGCAGGTCGCCGACCAGTCCCGGCAGATCGCCGCGCAGCTCGACGCGTCCCCGGACATCCCCGTCCGGGTGGTCTGGAAGCCGGTCCTCACCTCCAGCACCGACATCCTCGCGGCGTGCCGGGACGCGGCCACCCAGGGAGCGGTCGGGGTGATCGCCTGGATGCACACCTTCTCCCCGGCGAAGATGTGGATCGCCGGGCTGGACGCCCTGCGGACACCACTACTGCACCTGCACACCCAGGCGAACGTCCTGCTGCCGTGGGACGACATCGACATGGACTTCATGAACCTCAACCAGGCCGCCCACGGCGACCGCGAGTTCGGGTACATCCAGACCCGGCTCGGCGTCGCCCGTAAGACCGTCGCCGGCCACGTCACCGACCCCCGGGTCGTCGGTCGGGTCGGTGCCTGGGCCCGTGCCGCCATCGGCTGGTCGGCGGTGCGATCGCTGCGGCTGGCCCGGTTCGGCGACAACATGCGCGACGTCGCGGTGACCGACGGTGACAAGGTCGAGGCGGAGCTGCGCTTCGGGGCGTCGGTCAACACCTACGGCGTCAACGACCTCGTCGCGGTGGTCGACGAGGTCACCGACGCGCAGGTCGACGAGCTGGTCAAGGAGTACGACGACACCTACCGGGTCGACCCCCAGCTGCGGCCCGGCGGCGCGCGGCACGACTCCCTGCGGTACGCCGCGCGCCTGGAGACCGGCCTGCGCGCGTTCCTGGACGAGGGCGGCTTCCGGGCGTTCACCACCAACTTCGAGGACCTCGGTGGCCTGCGTCAGCTCCCCGGGATCGCCGTGCAGCGCCTGATGGCCGACGGGTACGGCTTCGGCGGCGAGGGCGACTGGAAGACCGCCGTCCTGCTGCGGCTGCTCAAGGCGGCAGCGGTCGGCGTCGACGGGGGCACCTCCTTCATGGAGGACTACACCTACGACCTCACCCCGGGCCAGGAGCTGGTCCTCGGCGCGCACATGCTCGAGGTGTGCCCGAGCATCGCCGCCGACGTGCCGGACGTGGAGGTCCATCCGCTCGGCATCGGAGGCCGGGAGGACCCGGTACGCCTGGTCTTCGACGCCGCGGCGGGCCCCGCCGTGGTGCTGGGCATGGCGGACCTCGGGGAGCGGTTCCGGCTGGTGGCCAACGTCGTCGACGTCGTGCCGCCGCCGCACCCACTGCGCCGGCTGCCGGTGGCCCGGGCGGTCTGGCGGCCCCGTCCGCACCTGCCCGGCTCGGCGGAGGCGTGGATCACCGCCGGCGGTCCGCACCACACGGTGCTCTCGCAGGCGGTGGGCGTGGAGGAACTGCGCGACCTGGCGGAGATGAGCCGCACCGAGCTGCTGGTCATCGACGCCGACACCGACCCGGGCCGCTTCGCCGACGAACTGCGGTGGAACCAGGCGTACTACCGCCTCGCCCGAGGCTTCTGACCGGGGCTACGACGACGTCCGGCATCTCCTCACCACCGACCCTCCGCGTCGCGGGCCGGACAGGGGTGGCGGCCGCCCGCCCGGTGCCGCCGGTCCCCGAAGGGGCGTCCGTCGCCGGTGCGTGTCGTCCCGGGCGAGCACCCGACCGGCGGTGCGGCCGCGCCGTGGTCACCACCGCAACTGCCGTAGACTGTCGGCGATCCGGCGCCGGCCACTCGAAGACCACGGTGGCGGCCGCCCGGACCCATCGTCCCCTCCAGGCCGCCTTCGTCGACCCACCGGCGCCGTCGTCGAGGGCAGGCGGGAGAGTGAGGTGGCCGTGCGCGGTCCTGCGATGACGGACGTGGCTCGCCTCGCCGGCGTCTCCCACCAGACGGTGTCCCGCGTGCTCAACGGACACCCCAACGTGCGCGAGCAGACCCGGCTGCGGGTCCAGGCGGCGATCGCCGAACTCGGCTACCGGCCGAACCGGGCGGCCCGCGCGCTGGTGACCGGCCGGTCGCAGGTGATCGGCGTGGTCGCGCAGAACACCACCCTCTACGGCCCGGCGTCCCTGCTGGCCGCCCTCGAGCAGGAGGCCGCGGAGGCCGGCTTCGCCGTCAGCGTCGGCAGCGTGCGCGACCTGGACCACCGGTCGATCGCGGCGGCGGTGGAGCGGCATCTGGCTCACCGGGTCGCCGGCATCGTGGTGATCGCGCCGGTCGAGTCGGCGGGGGAGGCCCTGGAACGCCTACCCAAGGACGTTCCGCTGGTCACCGTCGACGGCGACCCGCGCCGGCCGGTGCCGCTGGTGACGGTCGACCAGGTCGCCGGGGCCCGCATGGCCACCCAGCACCTGCTCGACGCCGGGCACCGCACGGTGTGGCACGTGTCGGGGCCGCCGGACTGGTTCGACAGCGCCGGCCGGATCGAGGGCTGGCGGCAGGCGTTGCGGGCGGCCGGTGCCGAGATCCCACCGTTGGTGCCGGCGGACTGGTCCGCGGCGGCCGGCTACCGGTGCGGGCAGATGCTGGCCCGGATGCCGGAGGTCACCGCGGTCTTCACGGCCAACGACCACCTGGCCCTCGGTGTGCTGCGCGCCCTCCACGAGCACGGCCGGCGGGTCCCGGACGACATCAGCGTGGTCGGATTCGACGACGTGCCGGAGGCGGCCTTCTTCATTCCGCCGCTGACCACCGTGCGACCCGACTTCGCCGCGGTCGCCCGGGCGAGTCTGGACCTGCTGCTCGCCCAGATCGACACGGACGCCGCCGACCCGGGGCGGCACACCATCGCGCCGACCCTGATACCTCGCCGCAGCGTCGCCGGCCCGTCGCGCCGCTGAACCGGCGTCGCCGGCCCGCCGTGCGGCTCAACCGGCGTCGCCGGCCCGCCGCGCCGCTGAACCGGCGGTTTCGGGCCCTGCTTCCCCCGGGGTCGGTGCGCCCTCCGGCCGGGCAGCGGTGCTCCACCGCCGGCTGAGGGCGGCGGAGCACCACTTGACTCGCGGCTTGTTATCGTTCACAGTCGATGTCTAAGGGCAACGACGTCTGCGGCGTACCGGGCAGCCCGCTTCGTCACATCTCGGATCAGGTGCACCAGACAGCCGGCGCATGTTGTTAGCGCTAACACAGGCCGGGTCCCGCTGAAGCGTCGCGGTGCACCTGTCGTCGAAGATCGTTTGGTCCGTCACTGGAGGAGGATCATGTTTGCCTTCTGTAGGTCCGCACCGCTCGCGCCGCCGCCGCGCCGGCGTGCCTGGTTGCCACGGGTCGTCGCCGCCGGCGTGACGGCGGTCGTGGTCGGCGTCGCCGCCGCGGCGGTGGTGTCGACGCCGGCCACCGCGGCGACGGTCGACACGAACGCGTGGTACGTGTTGGTCAACCGCAACAGTGGCAAGGCGCTGGACGTGTACAACCTCGCCACGAACGACGGCGCCCGGATCGTGCAGTGGGCGCGCAACGACGGCAGTCAGCAGCAGTGGCAGTTCGTGGACTCGGGCGGTGGCTACTACCGGCTCAGGTCGCGGCTGTCCGGCAAGGTGCTGGACGTCTACAACTGGTCGACCGCCAACGGCGCGAGCATCGTGCAGTGGACCGACCTCAACGGCACGAACCAGCAGTTCCGGTTGGCCGACTCCGACGGCGGCCATGTTCGGCTGATCAGCCGGCACAGCAACAAGGCGGTGGAGGTGCAGGGCGCCTCGACCGCCGACGGCGGAAACGTCGTCCAGTACGACGACTGGAACGGCGCCAACCAGCAGTGGCAACTCGTCCGCGTCGACGGCGGAGGCACCCCCACGACGCCGCCGCCCGGGACCTGCGCTCTCCCGTCGACGTACCGCTGGACATCGACCGGCGTGCTGGCCAACCCGAGGTCGGGATGGGTCTCGCTCAAGGACTTCACGCACGCCCCCTACAACGGCAGGCAACTCGTCTACGCCACCACGCACGACACGGGCACGACCTGGGGCTCGATGAACTTCGGTCTCTTCACGAACTGGTCGGAGATGGGGTCGGCGAGCCAGAACGCCATGCCGTTCGCGGCCGTCGCGCCGAGCCTGTTCTACTTCGCCCCGAGGAACGTCTGGGTGCTGGCCTACCAGTGGGGCGGACCCGCGTTCTCCTACCGGACGTCGACCGACCCGACCAACGTCAACAGCTGGTCGGCGCCCCAGGCGCTCTTCACCGGCAGCATCTCCAACTCGCCCACGGGCCCCATCGACCAGGCGCTCATCGGCGACGACACGAACATGTACCTGTTCTTCGCCGGGGACAACGGCAGGATCTACCGGGCCAGCATGCCCATCGGCAACTTCCCGGGCAGCTTCGGCTCGACCTCGACGGTGATCATGAGCGACTCGACGAACAATCTGTTCGAGGCGGTCCAGGTCTACAAGCTCCAGGGTCAGAACCGGTACCTCATGCTCGTCGAGGCGATCGGCTCGCAGGGTCGCTACTTCCGCTCGTTCACCGCCACCAGCCTGAACGGCTCGTGGACGCCGCAGGCCGCGACCGAGAGCAACCCCTTCGCCGGCAAGGCCAACAGCGGCGCGACCTGGACCAACGACATCAGCCACGGCGAGCTGATCCGCACCAACGCCGACCAGACCATGACCGTCGACCCCTGCAACCTGCGGTTGCTGTACCAGGGGCGTTCGCCGAACTCCGGCGGCGACTACGGCCTCCTGCCGTACCGGCCCGGCCTGCTGACGCTGCAACGATGACGCGCTGACTGTTCCGGGTGGGCCCCAGCGGGCCGAACCGACCCGCTGGGCGCCGGGGGCACGTCGGGAGCGGCCCGCCCCCGGAAAGGGGGCGGCCGCGCGACGGAGGAAGGGGGCGGGGATGCGTCGCCGGGGGGGCCACCCGAAGGGAAGAGG
>NZ_JBSGDY010000031.1:0-46739 GCF_053602615.1 Micromonospora sp. NPDC004336 | reverse complement strand
AGCCACGGCGTGCAGACACCGCGCCACCCTGCCCGTCTCGCCGGTGGAAGTCATGCCACCACGCCGTCCACAACAGACCTTCTCAAACACGCTCTCAGACTCGTCGATGACGACGACCAGCCCGAGCACAGCGACGTAATCACGGACTTGGGGCTGCAGCGCCGCCAAATGCTGCCAGGCCGCCGCATGGGTGTCTCGGTAGACCACACCCTTCATGAGCTGCGTTACCGCCACGGAAAGCGACGGCTCAACCCGTGTGTCCAGCGCGTTCATTCGCTCTCCCCTCCCTCGTCCGGACGAACGTCACCGACGGAGCGGTGACCGTACGGCGGTTGCCCTCGGAATCGGTCCAGGTAATCGACTCGCGGCGTGACTCGTCGAAGACCACCTCGAAGGAGGCGTCATTCAGGGACAGGTAGCCCACCAGCTCGGCGAGCCCGTCCGTCGGTGGGTGAGCGCCGATAATGTCCCGCAGCGACGCCTGAGATGCTCCGCGAAGCACGTCGCGCACTGCCGCGACCAGACGCGTGGGGTCGACATACACCTGCTGGAACAGCGCCGACATGTCAACGTCGACTACAGGGTCGGCGGTGCTGGTGCTGTTGACGGCGTGCCGAGCACGGGGTTGGTACAGCGGCCGCTCCATTGGCAGCACGACCTCGACCCGAGTGTCGTCCAGTGACGTTCTCACCCTCGACGTGTCCACATCTCGTAGCGCGAGTGCGCGTGCCTCAATGCTGCGGAGAACGTCCATGACCCGGCGGTTTTCCAGCCACGCCTGATCGTCAAGGAATCGACGAAGCTGCTCCGACAACAGGCGCACGGTGGCCTGTGTCCGGCCGGCTGCCTCCAGCCAGTCGTACTGCACACGGTTCATGCGTGGGTCTGCATGGCCGATGGCGTCGAGGGCCTGCACCCGTTCCAGCAGATCGGTGAACTCCTCCTGGCGGCGTAGCGAGAGCAGGAAGTCGTAGAACGCGTCGAAGCTGCGGCCCTGATCGGACCCGGAGATGGCCTGCCGACTACCGACGATCTCATCGAGCAGTTCGCCCTTGGATCCCTGCCACGCCGCGATCCGCTCACGCACCCGCCGATCGAGGGCCCGAAAGTTGTCCTCCACCTCCCGCAGATCCCCGAGCAGGCTCCGCGCCGTCGCCACGAACTGCTGATAACGGTCGCGCTGGGCGGCGTCATCAAGCACGGTGAAGTCACCGGCGCGGACCCGAGCGATCTCCGCGTCGACCTCCGCGCGGCGTCGCTGCAGGACCTCAAGGCGTGCGTCAGGATCGGTCTCCGCGCCGAAGGCCATCTGCCGTAGCAGGTCCACGGCGATGTTGAGGCGGGACTCTGTTCCCACGAACTCGCGTGCTTGCAGGCTGCGTACCCATGCCAGCGCGCGCTCCACGGCCGGGGTTGCGTCGAAGTGAACCTCGTCGGAGTCCGGCGGGTAGTACCGGCGTAGCCAGCCCGCGTCTACCCAGTCCCCGAGGTAGGCACGGGCGCTCTTCGGGAACGTCCCCTCGCCGTACTGGTCATTCAGTGCGAACAGCATGTCGTCGAGACGCTCAGCAAGCCGATCCCCCGAGATTGACCTGACGTTGTCATCAACGAACACCCGGCCGAGGAACCGCAGCACCAGCGGTGCATGGTCGGCACGGAGCAGCCGCCAGGCAGGGTCCTGGCGACGCAACCAATCGATCTCGTCGTACTCCACGGGCGTCTTCCCTCTCGGGTTCACTCAGCCGGCGTCAGGCTACCCGCACAGTGCGACGAAACCATCGCACGAAGTGATCAATTGCTGTCGGCGCAAGGCTATGCGGTGAAGCGCCACCACCGATCCACGGAGGACTGCGCTCTGGTGATGGTGTCGCCCAACCCGCAATCCTTAACCTGCAGTGCCGTGCCGTGCTGCGGCGCGGTGGGGAGCCACTCCCCCACCGCGCCGCCTGGGGCAAGCCAGATTGGCCGATCAGGGCAAGATTCCTGTCGCCAGACCGTTGGAGGTCTCGCGCGTCGTGACGAGTGGGTGCGGCTGTCCGGTCATCGCCGACAGGGCGTCAGCGACGTCTTGGAGGTCGGCCTTGATGTAGGTGGTGGTGGAAGGTCCTGGGCTGTCTGTATGCCCGGCGTAGGCGCGGGCTACCCCGTAGCCGAAGTGGCGTTCCACCCAGGTAAGGGTGGTGTGGCGCAGCCAGTGGGTGGACACGCCTTGGGCGGCGACCCACGGCAGGCGCTCGCCGATGCGTTTCCAGAGGTGGTCGTAGCGGCGGCTGCTGATCGGCTGGCCGCTGCGGTAACGCAACAAGCGGTCGGTGGACATCAGGGCGCCGCGGGCGTGGGCGTGCTCGTAGAGATGTTCGGCGAGGTCGAGGCTGATCGGCTGCCACCGCACGGTGCCTTTCTCGGTCAGGCGCACGAGCCCGCTGCGGCGATCCAGGTCAACAAGCCGCACGGCGAGGGCACCGCCGCGCCGGCAGGCACTCTCCGTGTGCAGGCGCAGCAGCAGGGCGTCGAGGATGACATCGTTGCCGCTGGTCCGCGCCACCGCGTTGATCTCCTCCAACTCGTACGGCGTCAAGGCGCGACGCGTGCTCGGGAGGCGGCGGGGCTTGGCGACACGATGGGCAGGACTGGCCGACGCGTCGATCAGACCGTCAGCAACAGCCCGGGAGTAGAAGGCACGAGCAGCGGCGATGACATGCTCGCCAGCGTGCCGACCGTTGCGGCTGTTACGCCGCGACCGCGCCGTAGCGATCATTTCTTGTTTCATCGCCTCGATGTCACTGGCCGCGACGCGGTTCAGGGGCCAATCACCCCACGCGGCGGCCATGCGCTCCCAGTATGTGCCGTAGGTCCGTCTCGCACCCGGGCCCGCCGCCGCGATCACGCGCGGCAGATACTCCGCGACTGTCGACAGCGACACCGGCACGCCGGCGTCGGACTCCAGATCGGCCAAGGTGACGCCAAGGTGGGCCAGGACCTGCCGGGCCGCGGCAACCGTGGCGGGATCAGCAGACATGGTCGCCTCCCGCCACTTCGGCGTGCAGGTCGGCGAGCAGGCGAGCGACAGCGCTGATCGAGTGCACAACGATCAGGTCATGGGCGACAAGAGCGGCCAGCAGTACCGGCTGGCCGGACTCGATCCGGCACATCCGCCGTGCGGAAGCCGGAAGTGGCAGTTGCCCTCGGCTGCCCACCCCGTGCCGACCATCGTTGGCCGAGGCGATGACGAGCACCCCTCGGTGCGGCTGGATGTCGAGGCGGTGTCCCGGCTGCCAGCCCAGCCGTTGTAGGAGGTGCTGCGCGGTCACTCGGCCGCAGCGGGATGGGAGAGCCATCCCCAGCAGAAGCTCAGGAGCAGTGACCGCCGCCGGTATTTGAATTCGGGCGGGTAGTACCGGTATCGGTACTGGGCGGGGACGCGGACGTGCGGGCAGGGCACGCGGAACAAGCGGACGGACAAGCTGCTCACCGCCCGGTCGGGGGGAAGGTCGTGTCATGGCGGTGACAACAAGAGACGACGTCGTGGGCCACGTCGTTCCCGACGGCCGGAAGCGATCGGTGGCCAACGACTCTCTGTGCAGCACCTCTCAGCCCAATGATCGGGCACCCCTTCGAGGCAGTACCTTCCAACTACGGCAAGATCCGCACGGGCCGGGATCGACCTGCGTCCCCGCGCACGGCGGCCATGAGCGGATACGCCGCGGTCCGCGTCGCCCCGAGCGGGGCACGGGCCGGGACCGCAGTCGTGACGCGCACGCAGCGCCGCGGCGGCGACAACATGTTGTCCGGATGCCCTATCTTGAGACGGCAAGGGAGGTCCGATGACCGAGTTGCTGACCGCGACCGATCTGGAGCAGTGGTCGGAGCGCAACGACTCGCGCGAGCACCTGCCGACGCTGGTCCGGCGCCTCATCCTCGCGGTGGCCGCTCCGGAGACACTCCGCATGCCCGCCGCCGAAGCCGTCGGGCTGCCCGGCCTCGATGGCGAGGTCACCAGCCCCTCCGGCGCGCCGCCGTTCGTGCCGCCGGGCCGCTCCGTCTGGGAGCTGGGCACGGGCCGCGATCCCCAGGACAAGGCGCAGCGCGACTACCGAAAGCGGGTCGATGGGTCAACCCGGGACGAGCGCGCAGGCGCCGTCTTCGTGTTCGTGACGAGCCGGCGGTGGCCCGACTCGCAGGACTGGGTCGATCGGCGCACGGAGGACGACGATGGCTGGGCGGACATCCGGGTGCTCGACGCGGAAGACTTTGCTGCGTGGCTCGCGCTGTGCCCTGGAGTACACCGTTGGCTGGCGTCCGAGCAGCTCGGGCGGGACCCGCACGGCGTGATCGGTCTTCGCGACTGGTATCGGAACTGGGCGGAGCGCACCCAGCCGGCCATCCCGACAGCGCTGCTACTGGCGGGCCGCGACGACCAAGTTCGCCGCCTTCGGGACCGGCTCCGCGCCGAGCCATGCGAGCAGGTGGTGGCTTCGGCGAGCCGTGACGAGTCCGTGGCGTTCGTTGCGGCCAGTCTGATGGCGGAGCCGCCGCAGGACGCCACCACGACGCCGCGCCAGACGTCCGAAGGTCCGCCGGTAGACGCGCCCGGCAGGTCGGAGGAACCGGTCAGCGCCGTTGCGGATACGGAGCCGGGCGAGCCCGTCGGACCGTCCACCGCGGAGGAGGGCGACGCCGCAACGGGGCTCGCGCGCGCCACCGGCACGCCGGCCGAACTCGAGGCGCTCCTCGAACGGGCCCTCGTCGTCGAGGACGTGCGGGCATGGCGGCGAGTGGCCGCTCACGAAAGCCCGACGGTGCTCGTGCCTGTGTTCGCCGAGCCTGAGATCGGCGACGCCCTCCGCGTCGGCCACCACGTCGTGCTGCCCCGCGCCGGCCGGCCCGCCGACGACCGGCTCCCACGGCTGCACCGGCACCTCGCACGGGAGGTCTGGATCGCCGCCGGGCTCGACCACGACCGTGCCGACGAGTACGGACGAGCAGCGAGACGGAGCCTGGCATCGCTGCGTCGGCGCATCGGCCGGCCCGGCTGGCTCCGCCAGCCGCCGTGGGCCTCGGACACCACAGCGAACCTGCTCGCTCCGCTGCTGCTCGCCGGTGCCTGGGCCGACGACGTCCAGGGCGACCTAGAAGCGCTGCAGAGCTTGACCGACCGCGGCTGGCGGGCGACTGCCCGGGACCTGAGCACACTGACCTCAGGCGAGGACGCACCGCTGCTCTTAAGAGACCGCCGGTGGGAGTTCGCCGATCCCGTGGACGCATGGGACGCCCTAAACCACGCCCTGACGGCCGAGGATCTCGATGCGTTCCAGTCGCTAGCGCCTGGCGTGCTGGGCGAGAGCGACCCCGCTTCAGGGCTAACCGCACAAGAGCGCATCGCTGCCTCGCTCAGCGAGACCGGCGTGCCGCGCCGACGGTACTCCAGCATGCTTCGCCGCGGGATGGCCACGACCGCGGCGATCCTCGGCGCGGTCGTCGGCGACCGTGAACTTCCCGGCGGTCTCACCGGTCAGCAGCGCGCGTCCCGAGTCGTCCGCGAGTTGCTCCACGGCGCCGACGCCGCGCGCTGGCACGCGGTCGCTGATCTGCTGCCGCTGCTAGCTGAGGCGTCGCCCGAGAACTTCCTCGCGTGCGTCGAGCATTCCCTCGACGAAACCGACCCGCCGGTGATGTCGCTGTTCGCCGAAACGCCCGACGACTTCGGGCTGGGCAGCCACAGCGCCCACTCCCCGCTGCTGTGGGCGCTGGAGAGCCTCGCCTGGTCCCCTGCACTGCTGTCTCGGGTAGCTGTCGTGCTCGGCCGCCTCGCCGACCGGGACCCGGGCCGGCGGCTCGCCAACCGGCCCAGCGCCTCTCTCGCTGCCGCCCTGCACCTGCGCATCCCGCAAGGCGCGGGCGACTCGGCGACGCGTATCGCCGCGCTCGACGCCGTCCGAACCGTCGCGCCGATGGCGGCTTGGCGGCTCGCGCTCGACCTCGTCAGCCACGCCAACCGAGGGATGATTCTGGTCAGCGGCCCGAAGTTCCGAGACTGGCCGCGGCCCCCGCACGCCACCGTCAACGACATCGTCGACGCACTGGACGCCCTGGCCCCACGCATCGCCGATGATGCCGGAGCCGACCCGGACCGGCTCGCCGCCGCCTTCGCTCTCGTCGACCGATTCCGGGAGCCCGGCAGGCTCGCGCTACTCAACGCAGCCGAGACCGCATGGCCCAATCTGCAGGAGGGGGGCCGTCGCACCGTCCTCGCCAGCCTCGCGGAGAGGGTCGCGATGCACCGCCGACACCCGGACGCGGACTGGGCGCTGCCCGACCAAGCCCTCCACCCCCTTGAAGCGTTCCTGGACGCCCACGCCCTCCCGGGGAGCCACCCCGACGACGCCGAGCTGTTCTCATGGCTGCCTTTTCGACGCGGGCTCAACCTCGACCGCGAGGACCCCGATCCGGAGGCGCTCGCGTCCGCGAGGGCCGAAGCGGTCCGACGTTGCCTCAACGACGGGCTCCCAGCGGTCCTTCGCCTGGCCGAGGCGTCCGAACATCCGGCAGCAGTCGGCGACGCCCTGGCTTCAGTAACAACCGACCACGACCCAGCGGCCCTCGAGCATCTCGCGGGCTCGTCGCAGCCCCTGCACGCGATGGCCGCCGGACTGGCCGCGCACCGGCAGCGGGAGGACGCAGGCTGGCTCGCTGCCACAGCAGCCGCCAGCCCCGCGCAGGCCGCAGCGCTGTGCCGGACCGCGGCGATCGACGAAGCGCTGCTGACGCTCGTGGACGGCCTGGAGCCGGACACGCAAGACGAGTTCTGGCGCGACATGCAACCGTTGGGAGTTCCGGACGACCTGACGCCGACCGTCGCGCGGCGCCTGCTCGAGCGCGGCCGGGCCTGGACGGCGATCGAATTGCTCAGCCACGCCGGCTTCGACGCCGACCTCGACCTGGCCATCCAGGCGCTGAAGGCGCCGGCCCTCCCAGCCACCGAAGACATCTCGCGCGCACGGTCGCCGCAGTACACGGTCGGACGGCTGCTCGACCGTCTCGATGAAGCAGGCGCGGACGACAATCTGCTCGCAGACCTCGAGTGGTTCTACCAGCCGCTTCTCGACCACAGCCGCAGGCCGACCGCCCTGCACCGAGAACTCGCCCGCAATCCCGCCCGCTTCGTCGGCCTCGTGTCCTTGATGTACCGGCCGGACCCGGACACCGGCGCGAACTCAGCCGACGAAGAGGCGAGGGACAACGCTGCGTCGTCACAGGCCTTCAGCGCGGCATGGACCATTCTGCGGGAGTGGCGCACGCCGCTCCCAGGCTCCGTCGACGGACAGTTGCCGACCACCGAGGACATGCTGCGATGGGTGGAATCGGTACGCGAGATGCTCACCGCGTCCGGCCGCGCCCGGGTGCTGCCCATCGTTCTGGGCGATGCGCTGTCCGGCGCCGTCACAGACGACGACGGCACGTGGCCCAGCGAGCCAGTCCGGGATGCCCTCGAGATCCTCGGAGACACAAACCTCGACGAGCACCTCGCTGTCGCAAGGATGAACCAGCGCGGCGTCACAAGCCGCGGTGTCTACGACGGCGGAGCGCAGGAGCGCGCGCTCGCCGACCAGTACAGCGCGGCGGCAGACCGGGTACGCGGCCGGTGGCCTCGTTCGGGAGCGCTGCTCGACGGGCTGAGCCGGTCCTACCGCGATGACGCCCGCCGGGAAGACCGCTCGGCTGAGAGCCAGGGCGATCGTTGACGGCTGGTCAGCGCGACTCACGCAACCCCCGTCCGGTCATCCGCCCTACTCCGGTGTCCGAGCCTCAAGGAGTTCCAAGTCGGAGTCATATGAACATCCGCTCATGGGCGAGAAGCAGATGCGGATTGGTTCGCCGAAGTTGGGGAGCCCGTTACGCGGTGTGACCGATCGGGGCTGCAATCGTAGGTCCTCGGGGCAACGCCCTCCTCCGCTGGCCGCGCACGACTGGCGTCTACTCTCGGGCGTGACCGTGACCGTGACGGTGGCGAGTGGGTGAGGTTCGCCGTCATGGCGGCGAGGGCGGTGGCGACGGTGTGCGGGTCGGCTTTGATGTAGGTGGTGGCGGGTCCGCGGCGGTCGGTGTGGCCGGCGTAGGCGCGGGCAACCCCGTAGCCGAAGTGGCGTTCGACCCAGGTGAGAGTGGTGTGCCGCAGCCAGTGGGTTGAGATCCTTGTGCGGCTACCCATGGCAGACGTTCGCCGATGCGGCGGTTCGCGACGCCGTACGGCGACTGCCACCCTCGTCCACCATCACGTACTCACCCATCGGAACGGAGGTGGAGGGCTCCACCAGCCCGGCGAGGACCTCGCGCAACCGATCGTCGTCGACCGGTACCGCCCCGACAAACTCGGTCGACGACGGGTCGGCGGAGAGCGGGCGGGTTTCCGGATCCCCCTCCCCCTCGGTGAGCAGGGCGTGGGATGCGCGGAACGGCGTACGACGGTGACGCCGTCGGCGGGGATGCTGTGGCGCAGCTCGTCGGCAGGCGGGGCCTGCCACGGGTGGCGCACGACCGCCCGGGTGGGCGGCAACCCCGCCCCCGACACCAGGCGGGCCAGCTGCTCCTCCGCCCCGACGGTGGCCCCGGGCACGCCGGGAACAAACAGGGTGCTGCTGTGGCTGCCGTCGGTGAGCAGGCACACGTACGACCGGTGCATCCCGTCGATCTCGACGCTCACCGGGCCGACGGCGGCCGGGTGGGGTGCGGGCCGGTAGCCTCAGGCGATGTCGAGCAGCGAGGCGTCGGACGGGCGGCCGGTGGCGACGGCGTTCATCACGGGCGGTGGCGGCTTCACTTTCGAAGACCGTGTTGGTGCGTGGCTCGCCGCTGCGATGGCCGCTGGCGAGATGCCGCTGGGCCTCGGGGTCGCGGTCCCGGTGGAGGTGCGGTTCCAGGGCAGTGCGTCGGGGTTCTTCCTCGACGACATGGTCGTCACCGGTGACGCGGCCGGTAGGCCGCGGTGGTCGGCGTCGGTGAAGTCGTTCGACATGCTGACCGGAGCCAGGCTGCACACGGAGTTCGTGGAGGCCGCCTGGCGCGACATCCTTGCCGACAGGTTCCGGCGCGCTGCAGACCGGGTCGGTCTGGTGTCAGGGTCTGCGGCGCAGGGCACCTGGGTCGAGCTCGGGGAGCTGATCGGGGAGGCCGCCGCCGACCAGGCTGGCATCGCCTCGCGGATCGGCGTGCCCGGCGCGTTCAACGAGGCGAAGCGCTCCCTGTGGGAGTCGGCGAAGTGTCCGACGGAGCTCGCCGAGCAGCACGGGGTCAACGTCGACTCCTCTCCCGCCCGGCTGCTGGCCTTGCTTCTGCCTCTGCGTCTGGACTTCCTCACCCCTACCTCCCAGGCGATCGCGGACGCGATCCGGTGGTGCCGCGCCGCGCTCGTGCCGCAGCAGGCCGGGAGGGTCATGGACCTGTGGACGGCGCTGCTCGAGGTGATCGCCGACCTGCGGCCCAAAGGCGGGGCAGTCACCTGGCAGCTTCTGGCTGACCGGCTGGGCGGGCAGTTTGCGTTCCAGCTGCGCCCGGATGTCGCTCCCGACTGGGGCCTTCTCACCGCGCACACCATCAACATGACGGCCCGGGTCCGGGACCGGCTCGGCGACGACGTGGTCCTGGTCCGTGAGGACGTGACCGCCGTGCTGGCCGACGCCGGGGCGGTCAGCGTGCTGTCGGGGCCGTCGGGCTGCGGCAAGACCGTGGCGGCCAAGAGGTGGCTGGCCGCCCCGGGCACGCACCGGGCGGTTTGGCTGTCGGCCGCGGACCTCGAGGCCGGCGTCGGCGCGAGACTCGGGCTGACCCGAGGCCTGGAGGAGGTCCTGACGCTTGCCCCCGGAGAGGTCCGCGTCGCCGTTGACGGCCTCGACCGGGTCTATACCGACGAGCCGTTCGCCGCGACGGCCGCCCTGGCACGCCTCGCGGCCGCCACCGGCGGTCGGATCCGGTTGTTGATCACCTCGCAGCAATCGGAGTTCCCCCGAGTGTCGGAGCACTTGGTGCAGGCCAACGGCCCGCAGGCCGCCCCGCTCGTAATGGGGGACCTGTCTGACGCCGACGTCAATCTGGTGTTGCGCGGGCACCCAGACCTGGCCGCGGTGGTCGTCGCCGGTGGGCTCCGTGGTGTCCTGCGACGCCCGAAGGTCCTCGACCTGGTGCTGCGGATGCCCGGGGCTACGGTTGCCGCTATCCGTGACGAGCCGTCGATCGCTGGCTTGTGGTGGCAGCGGCTGGCCGGCGCGGGCCGGAACGGCGCCACCCGCCAGACGTTGCTGCGGCGGATCGCCGTCGAGCAGGCCGACCGTCTGCGGGCCCACACTCCCCTGGACGACCTCCCGGTCGACGCCGTTGGGCTCGTCGACCCGCTGCGCGTCGACGGGATCCTCTCCGAGGTCGACGGCCGGGTCTCCTTCGCCCACGACCTGTTCGACGACTGGACGCTGTTGCATTACCTGCGCTCCCGTGACGACGTCATCGGCGTGATCGCGGAGAAGGCGGCGCTGCCGTCGTGGCACCGAGCGATCCGCCTGTATGCCGCCGGCGTGCTCCGCGAGCACGGTGTCGACCGGTGGGAGGCCGACCGGTCTGCGCTGGACGCCGCCGACCAGCCGCTCGTGGCGGATTTGTACCTCGACGCGGTGTTCTACGCCCACGACGCCGACCGGCTTCTGGGCGAGCTGTGGTCGCGCCTCGCCGCCGACAGCGCTCTGCTGGCACGGCTGCTGCGCAGGTTCCGGTTCTCCGCGACCGTGCCAGACTCCAGTTGGATCACTGTGCTCGCCGACATGCCGGACGTGGCGGTGTACGCCGCCGCGCAGTCGCGGCTGCCGGTGTGGCCGCTGTGGCTTCCGGTCCTGCGCGTCCTGGCGGCGGAGCATGAGACCGCGGTCGCCTCGGCCGCCCCGGAGGTCGCCGCGATCGCCGACCTGTGGCTGCGACGCGCCCCCGACACGTGGCCGGCCCGCGATCAGGCTGCTGTGATCGGCCTGGCGGTCGGACGGCACATCCTCGCGCACACCGACGGCGGAGGCTTTTTCGACGACAGGGTCGAGCCGGTGCTGTGGCGGTGCGTCATCGCCGCCGGCGCGGTCGAACCCGCCGCCGTCGCCACCTTCCTCGACACGCTGCTGCCCCATGTTGACAGCCAGCTCGAGCACAGCGTCCAGGTCAGTGGCCGCCAGCGTCGCGGCCAGACGGGACTCCGTGCAGCCTTGCTGGACGTCGACACCGTGATGCCGTTGCTGCCGGCGTCCGCCCAGATGGCCCGGGACCTGGTGCTGCGGGCAGCCGTCGACTTCGACCGCCATCACCGCCATCACTTCCACCACCGTTTGCGTGACGGCCTCGGCATCGCCAGCGCCCCGCGCTCCTTCGATCCGATCCCCGAGTGCGGGCCGTTCCGCGCGATGCTCATCAACGCCGAACCGCAGGGCGTCGACGTGGTGCTCGCCCTCGTCGAGCACGCAACCATCCATTGGAGACGAACCCGCAACGCCCCGATGTCAGGCGGCCAGGAACCCACGCAGGAGCGGCCGGCGTTCGAGCTGCTCATCGACGGCGCGCCCGTCGCGCTGGTCGGTGACGCCACCGTCCTGGCCTGGAGCCACGGTGGCCACCAGGTGCCGGACATCCTGGCGGCGGCGATGATGGCCCTGGAGGCTCACCTCTACCAGGCCCTCGACGACGGCCGCGACATCACCGCGCTCCTCGTTCAGCTCACCGGAAGCCGATCGGTCGCGATGTGGGGGCTGCTCGCCGATATCGCCCGCCACACTCCTGCACTGCTGGAAGGCCCGCTTGCGCCCCTGGTCACCAGCGCCGACCTGCTCGACCAGGACCAGATGAGCGTGCAGTTGCGCTCCTTCAGGTTGCTCCCGCTCGTCATGGATCCCACCCGAGCGAAGCGAGCCCGCGACTGGCACACCATGGACCACCGCAAGACCCCGCTCCTGGACCTGGTGCGCCTGGGCGCATTCGTCACCGGCCGGCTCAACGAGCAGCTCACTACCGCCCGAGAGCACTGGGCCGCGACAGACGCACGCCGGTGGCGGGTGATGCTCGCCGCGACCGACATCGCGAACTACCACGCCGTCCGCGCCACGGACGGAAAAACCTACCTCGCGTACACCCCGCCGGCGGCCATTGAGGAAGAAGCCCGCGAGATGCGGGACCACCTCGACCGCGATCGCGCCTGGCTGGTGTTCGCCCACACCATGCGCCGCAACATCACTGACCATGTCCGCCCCAGCGACACCGAGCTCGAGGAGCAGTGGGCCACCGTCCAGCCCCAACTCGACGCTCTCGTCCCGGACGCTGAGTCGCCGAGCTCCATCAGCGGTGTGGAGGACCTGCGGTGCGGGTACGCGGCGTGGCTGGTGCTGTGCGCCCGCGACTGGCTGCGGAACCACCCCGACCGCGATGAGTGGTGCCGGGCCGTGCTACTGCGTCCCCTCACCGACCCGACCGCCACGCGATCCCACGCGGACCCCGACAGCCCCTCCGACGATGAATGGGACGTCTTCTGCGCCGAAGCGCTCACCGCCCTGTGGGCCGAGACTCCCGACGATGTCGCCGTGCGCGCGGCCGTCGCGCGGCTGCTCGTTGCCCGTCGCATCACGGTCACCACCGTGATGCGGCTCGCCGCCGCACACCCCCACCTCGCCGACGACCTCCGCCGGCTCGAGTACCTGACGCTGTACTGCGCGCGGCTGTCGATGTGGCACAACGAAATCGACCCCTACTTGGAAGAAGACTTCGACTTCAACACCGACTCGGAGGAAGCCGAAGGACTCGACGTGGACCCGGAGAACGACGAGCCCGGCCGCGGCCCGATCGACGGACTTGCAGAGCTGGAGGCGGCCAGCGAGGCCGCGTTCGACGCCTTCGCCGACGGCAGCCTGCCCGCCGAGGTGCCACGGCTGACGGACTGGATCGCCACCACCCCCACGACCAGATTCCCTAACGGCCACTCCCACATCCTGCGCACCATCGACCTTGGCTACCTCGTCGCCTCCCGCCCGCACTTCACGGCCCTGGCTGATGCGGCAGATGCGCGCACGCGGGCCCGGGCGGTCGAGTTCGCCGCCGACCTCACGACGCTCCTCGTCTCCCGGCTGCCCCCGACCAACGCCGCCTACCGTTTCCCCCGCCACCCCTACGACGACGAACGTCGCGCTCTTGGGCTACTCGCCGATGTCACGATCAGCGCCGGCACCGCACAGGCCCAGACGATCTGGGAGCCGATCCTCACCCTCGGCGCCACCGCCTCCTCCTACGTGGGCAACTACCTCAGCCAGGTCTGGAGCACCGCCTGCACGAGGGACCCGTGGCCAGCAACGTTCCCCGCCCTAGTCGCAGACATGCTCGACTTCGCCACCACCGCCAGCACCTGGCAGGGCCATAGCGACACGGGCGTCCTGGCGCTCGCCGCCGCCGGCCTCGACAAGTGGGGGCATTCGCCGCTCACCGAGCAGCAGATCGCCGCCATCCACGCAGCCGTGCCGGCGTGGTCGACGTGGTTCGGCCAGCACATGGCCCGCAACGACTTCGCCCACGCGGCCGTCCGCTTCTTCCGGGAGCCGGCTGCGACAGTGTTCGTCCACGACGCCGTCAGCTGGCTCGCCGACCGCGAACACTCCTCTGCCCCCACGAGTGAGCGGTTGGATACCGCGGTCACCGAGTTCCTGGTCACCATCTCCACCCGCACCCCTAGCCCGCTGCACGGCACCGGCCCCACCGCAGACAACGGACGGCAAGTCCTCGCCCGCCTCCACAGTCGAGGCAACACCGTGGCCGGCCAACTCCTCAACAGCCTGACCTGACCGCATCCCACCACCGGCCAGCCACATTGGCGTTCGTCCAGGCAAATGCGGACTTACTTTGCTCGACCGCCAGGGGTCCCGCAAAACGCATATGGCCGTCGCGTTGGCGGTGGCTGCCCACGGCGCCGGGGTTCACGGCAGCGACCGCCAGCGCCGACGGGCTGCTCTACGCCACGACGGTGACGCTCACCGCGGACGCCCGGCCCGAAGCGGAGGCCGGCAGGGCTCTGATCCTCGGCCAGTTCGTCGGCAGATCAGGGCGCCGGCCAGGCAAATCCACGAAGATGGCTGGCGTGAAGGCGATCTACCCAGACAACGGCGATGGCGACTGGGAGGCCCACCCGGAGGCCGTGTCCGGCCTGCGCACCGAAGCTGAAGGTGCGGCCGACGCCACGGCGCTCACGCTTGAAGTCGATGGAGAGATGTTCGCCCTCCGCCCAAACGAGTTCGGCGGCACCGACTACACGTGGCTTAGCGGGCCCAACCCCGGCTACGGATTCGGCGTGAGTCCGACCCCGAACCTGTCGCTCGACGAGCACATGGAGAACATCCGCGACTTCCTGGCCATCGTTGACCCCACCACGGGATACATCGAAGACGACTGAGCAGTAGGGCCGTTTGACGTTGCAGTCCACTAAGCGCGCACATCGGCTAGATCCGCACGTCCCGAGGCGCACTGATGTGCCCTAGCTTCATCGCGCGGTTGCGCATCACGTGACGGAGATGTGTCGCGCTGTCGGATCACACTGCTCCCGGAGTTGACACCCACCAAACGCCGACAACTCTCCTCTAGTGGACTGCATCCGCAACGTCTACTCGTCCGACGTGGAATGGCCAACAGGTCGGCCACCCGGTTCCGCGACCCCTTCCGCTGGCCATTGGCGCGGAATGACGATCAGCTTGGAATCGCGTGCAACTCTATCGAAGTTATCTCGGGCAGCTACGAAGTCTTGACTGAAGTCATGTAGATCGATTTTAATCTTGCGCGCTTCTTGCGCGGGCGTTTCCTCGTACAGTCGGAAAACATCAGGCTGCCTCACGTCACGCTCCCCTGCACGAGACATCGCAGAGTAGAGGCGGTCGGCCGCATCGTAGAGCGCCTTTCGAGCTTGCTCAAGTTGCGCATTATCGAAGTCGTGACCTCTATGCCACTTGAGCAAGAAAATTCGCATGCCTTCGAAAGCGGACTCCGGCCACATGGCCCCAGAGAAACTTAGCCTCAAAAAGGCCGTCGGGCCTCCATCAACCGGAAGGGTCTCCGTCAGCTGCCGATATAGTTCCTGGTCTCGCTCCGTAGGTTTCGCGGATAGCTCCTCTAGGCGCTGACGGTAGCGGTTCACCTCCGCTGCAAGTCGTTCCTGCTCACTCTCGGCTTTTTCAAAACGCTCCTTGAGATCAGACTCTTTTGAGGTTCGCAATTCCAACACGACCAACAGAGCGAAAAGCAGCAGCGCACTGACTATCATAAACCAGATGCCATGACTGTTGATCCATCCCTTGACCGACGGGACAGCCAGGATGGTGATTACCGCAATTAAGTCGGCGGCGGTGGCCACTAAAGCTAATACCCTACGCAATTCCACCCCTTGCAGCTACGGCGGAGCGCCATCGCGCCGCCATGCCGGAATTTAACTGCGCCGATCCTACCGGTTGTATTAGCAACCATGCGGCGCGCTGTTCTCGGCCAGATCCGGATACCGGAGCGGTTCGCTCCGATCGCCGATCACCGCACAGCCACCAGGCAGCCGGCGCATCAACAAGGGATAGGACAAGCGACAAGGGGCACCCATCGTCAGCGTACGGCCTCATGCACTCGCAGCACTTGTCGTCGTGGTGCGGCCGCCAGTGGCTGTTGCCCACCAACCTTTGGTCGGGCTACTGCCCGAAGGTGTAGCGCAGGTTCGCGTTGATCAGCTCGTTGAGCCGCTTCCGAAGGTGTCCCAGCAGCGACGGGTCGGGTAGGGGTTCGGCGACCAACAGCGTCCAGCGCAGCTGGGTGCCTTCTCTGCCGTCGGACTGCAGGTCGAAGCGCACCTGGGCATCCGGCCGCTTGGGCCACAGGGATGACCAGATGACCAGGTGTGGGTGCTCGGCGCGCAGGACCTGCGGCGACTGTTCGTCGTCCAGCAACTGCAGCCAGGGACGCGCCAGGTCGCGGTCGGGCTCCGTGAGTGCCTCGAAGACGATGGCCGGTGGGGGCGGCTGACTGCGCGTCCGGCTACCGGCTTCGAGCATGCCCTCAGACTAGAGCCCGCCGGGCTGATCCAACCCGTCGTCTTGCCGCCGGCCAGACCGGGTACTGGCCGGTCCGGCCAATCGAGAGCAAGAGCTGGCATTCTCGGTGTCCATGGAGACGTCGCTCGCCGCAATACCGACGACGCCTTGACGCGGCAGCAGGAGTCGGCGCTCGTGCGGGCGATGCTGGCTCATCAGGTGGGGATCGATCCGGATCGGGTGGGGCCGGTTCTGGATCTCGCTGCGGTCGGTGTGGTCAACAACGCGTGGCGCAACAGCCCGGTGGAGGACTGGCACGCCGGGGACGGGCCGCTCAGCGACGGCGACATGCTCCGCATCAATTCACACACATGTTGGCGGGTACGGCAGATCACCCGGCGTTGGCGCCGTGAGGTGGGCCTGGCGGCAGATGCCGACGCTGGGCGGCTTGACGGCGTCGGCGTGGACGATTGGGACTGGGCTGGCCGTACGGATCTGGCGCTGGTTGATCAACCCGCAGCGCCTGCTCCCAGGTGGCTCGCGGCTCGTCGAGATCGCCGGCGACGACCTCGCAGACTTCAGCGACCACGTCGCGGACGTGTTGGGCGGGTGGGCAGCCGCAGCCGAGGAACGGGGTGGCCGACACGCCGCCTGGCGCGCCGCAGCACACGGTGGGCTGGCGTGCCGCCACTGGTGGGGAACGCCGACCTGGCCCAGCCTGGTCGACGACTTCGTCACCGCCCTTGACGAGCCATCGCATCGGCACTGGGGTCCTGACGACCAGCGGCGTCGACGACTGCGGCCAGAACCTGCGCAGGTGGCGGACCGCAGCGTTTTGTGCACGACCCTTCTGCGCGAGCCGTGGGCCCTCCAGCCGCTGGCAGCCCAGTGGGTTGTCGCGGCGGGCATCGGCTACCTGCAGCCGGATATCCCTCCGTTGCCCACCAGCGCCGACACCAGCACGTCTGCGAGCGGCGTCTCCTGAGGACTGGTTCAACGGCGACTGCCGGGCTATGCGACCCAGCCGCCGTCACCCCTGACATGCTGGCACGGACTGCCCGTCTTGTCCTCTGGCTAGCGGGTGGGGCTGGCCCGTCATGGCGGCGAGAGCGGTGGCGACGGCGTGGAGGTCGGCTTTGATGTAGGTGGTGGTGGCGGGTCCGCGGCGGTCGGTGTGGCCGGCGTAGGCGCGGGCTATCCCATAGCCGAAGTGCCGTTCGACCCAGGTGAGGGTGGTGTGGCGTAGCCAGTGGGTGGAGATGCCCTGCGCGGCGACCCATGGCAGGTGGTCTCCGATGCGTTTCCAGAGGTGGTCGTAGCGGCGGCTGCTGAGAGCTTGGCCGTTGCGGTAGCGCAACAGCCGGTCTGCGGGCAGGACCGCACCCCGAACCTGGGCGTGCTCCTG
Organism: Micromonospora sp. NPDC004336; assembly: GCF_053602615.1. Lineage (NCBI taxonomy): Bacteria > Bacillati > Actinomycetota > Actinomycetes > Micromonosporales > Micromonosporaceae > Micromonospora > Micromonospora sp. NPDC004336. The sequence goes on along the minus strand of NZ_JBSGDY010000031.1, from coordinate 29,279 downwards.
CAGGCGGACGGCGAGGATCGGGGTGATGGGTTGCCAGCGTAGGGTGCCGCCCTTCTCCGTGAGGCGGACCAATGCGTGTCGGGTGTCCAGGTCGACCAGGCGGAGGGCGAGGGCGCCGCCGCGTCGGCAGGCGGTTTCGGTGTGCAGGCGCAGCAGCAGGGCGTCGAGGATGACGTCGTTGCCGCTGGTACGCGCGACCACGTTGATGTCCTGCAGTTCACCGGGGGTGAGGGCGCGGCGGGGATTGGGCAGCCGGCGTGGTTTGGTGATCCGGTGGGCTGGGCTGTCCGCGGCGGTGAGGTAGCTGTCGGCGATGGCACGGCGGTAGACGGCGCGGGCGGCCGCGATGACGTGCTCCCCGGCGTGGCGGCCCTGCCGGCCGGTGCGTCGGGAGCGGGCGCTGGCGGTGACCTGGCGCATGAGGGCTTCGATGTCGCTGGCGGTCACCTCGTCGAGCCGCAGATGGCCGAGGACGACGGCCATGCGGTTCCAGTAGGTGCCGTAGGTGCGGCGGGTGCCCGGGCTGGCCGCTGCCACGACGAGGGGTAGGTACTCGGCGAGCGTCGGTATGCGACGCGCCGGCTCGGGCTGAGCGGCGAGGTCGGCCGGGGTGAGTCCAAGGTGCGCGAGCATCTGCCGGGCGGTGACGATGCGTGACGGATCAGCCGGCATGAGAAGTGCCTCCGAGGACGGCGGCGTGCCGCTCCGCGAGGAGCCGCGTGATGGTGTTCGAGGGGTGCACGACGAGCAGATCGCGCGCGGGGATCGCGGCCAGCAGCACCGGCCGATGCGCGTGGATGCCGCAGAGTTGCCGGGCCGCGGCGGGCAGGGGAAGTGCCCCGCGGGCGCCGATGGTGTGCTTCCCGTCAGGTCTCGTGGTGGCCAGGAGCAGGCCGTCGGTGACGTCGACATGGAGGCGGTGACCGGACGGCCAGCCCAGCGCCCGCAGCAACGCCCGGGCTGCGACCCGGCCGTCGGGATCCGGGCGGGCCACGTCGAAGAGCATGTCGTCGACCGGTTCCCGCGCAGCTGGCAGGGCTGCGGGCAGCGCCGGCATCGGAGCCGGTGGCGGTGCCGAGCGAGGAAGCGGGGCCGGTATGACCGCACCGATCAACTGCTCTTCGAGGCGTCGGCGGGAAGGTTGCCGGGCGGCCGTCATGGTGACCACCGCAGGCGTTCGCGCGGCCTCAGCGCGTGGAGCTGAGAGCCCTGATCTTCGATGTTTGCACGGCTGCTACGCGGCGCCCTCATCGGGAGCCACCACGGTGGTGAGCTCCCGTGATCTGGCACGAAGAGTGGTGTCCGAGGGGGGACTTGAACCCCCACGCCCTATACGGGCACTAGCACCTCAAGCTAGCGCGTCTGCCATTCCGCCACCCGGACTTACTCGTCCAGCCTACCGTGTCGACCGAGGTGATCAACTCACCGCCCCGGCCGGCCCCGGCGGGCCGCACGGGGAGTTACTGTACACGCCCCGGGTGGATCATGCACATCGGCTTCCGACCGGTGGGTCCGCGCAGGTCGGGACGGCTCCGTGGGTCGTCCATCCGCCGGTAACCGGCGGGCCCGGGTAGCGTTCGGCCGCCCCGACCCGGCAGCATGACCACGTGTCCCAACCCTCTCCCCTGGCCGCCGTTCAGCATCGGGCCCTCGCCCTGCGCGCCGCGGGCGATCTCAACGCCGCCCGTCGGCTACTCGCCGATGCCGTCGGTTCCGCCCGGCCGCCGTACGGCTTGGATCACCCGGACGTGCTGAGCACCGCGCACCTGCTGGCCCGTCTGCACCGCGAGGCGGACGAACCGGGCACCGCCCGCCGGGTGCTGGAGGAGGCGTTCGCCGCCGGCGAGCGGAGCTGGCCACACGGCGACCCGCTGATGCTGGCGCTCTCCTTCGAGCTGGCAGCGGTGGCAGACGAACTGGGCAACCGGCACGAGGCCCGCCGCAACTACACCCGCGTCGCCGCACTCGGGCCTGCCGCGCTCGGCGCCGACCACCCGGCGGTACGTACGGCCCGGCAGTATCTCGGCGACGCCGCTCCCGCCCCCCAGCCGGGCGGCCAGCCGAGCATGCCGGCACTGTCCGAACCGACGATGTCACTGTCGGTCCTCTCCACGGCCTGGCGGCCCCACGAGCCGGCCACGGCCGCCAGCCCGCCGCAGCGACCGATCGCCCAGCCGCCGGGCGCGCAGCCGATCCCACCGCACGTCGTCAGCGGCCCGCCTGCCCCGCCGCACGCCCCGCCGGTCCCGCCTCCGCCGGTCGTTCCGCCCCAGCTGGGGGTCCCGGCTCCGCCGCACACCGCGACGTCTCCGTACCCGCCGCAGCAGCCCGCCGCCCCGGCGCCACCAGCGCCGCCGCCTTCCGCCTGGGCACCGCCGGCCCCGCCCGCGGTGCCGGACCTGCCGCATTCCGCCCGCGCCCGGGTCCCGACGCCGCCCGCCCCGCCGCACACCACCGGGGCCGGACCGGCCGGCCCGCCGGACCCTCCGGCACAACAGATCCCGCCGCCACCCGTGGTGCCGCCACCGGTCGTACCGGCGCAGCGCCCCGGCGTCACGGCCGCGTCGTCTCCGTGGGCACCGGCGCCCGGCCAGCCCTCCGCGACCCCGACGCCGCCGCCAGCCCCGCAGGGCCCGTCGCGTCCCGCCACGCCGGCGACGCAGGGCACTGCCGCGCCCACCCCGGCCGGCAGGGCCGCTCCGCCACCACCAGCCCCGCCCGCGGCGGAGTCCCCCGTGTCGTCCTTCCCCGCCGTGCCGACGAGCGAGGCGCCGCCGGCCGCGCCGTCCCCGCCGCGACACGCGGCACCGCCGGCCGCCCCCGTGATGTTCGGCCCGCCCGTGCCGCCGGATGCCTCCGTCCCTCGACACGTGGCGCCGTCCGCCCACCCCGACCCGGCGCAGCCGGCCGGCGCGGCGTCCGCGCCACCGACGCCCGACACCCGTCGCTCCGCGCCGTCGTCGCCCGCCGCCGGGACGTCGTCTCCCGCAATCGCGGCCTCTCCGCCGCCGGCACCCGCCGAGGCGGCCACCTCGCCGACGGCGACCGAGTCGCGCCGGTTCCCCGCGGCGGGCGCGGTCGCTTCCGACCAGCCGGAGACGCCGGAACGGCCGGAGCGGTCCGGTCCCGGGTGGGACAATCCGACGATCCAGGTACGGCAGATCGAGCCCCTGCTCGCCGAGGAGATCGCCCGCGCGGGCGGCACGCCGCAGCCCGACGCGGACAGCGGCGCCCCGCTGAGTCCTGCGCCGCCTGGGACGCCCTCGCCGGCCACCGTCGCGTCGCCGGCGCACGCCGCCCCGGCGTCGCACCCGCTCGCGCCGACCGGATCGGCCGGCACGCCGCCCGAACCCCCGGTCAGCGCACCACCGGTCAGCCCGCCGCCCACGCCACCGGTCAGCGCCCCGCCTGCCAGCGCAGCGACCGGGCCGCCCCGGCCGGTCAGCGCGCCACCGCCCCCGGTCAGCGCCCCACCGGCCCCGCCGGGCTTCCCGGCGCAGGCGGGCTTCCCGGCACAGGCGGGCGGACCCGTGATCCCACCGCCCCCGCCGCTGCCGGTCAGCGCCCCACCGGTGATCCCTCCGCACCCCGTCAGCGGACCGCCCGGCTACCCACCGGTCAGCGCGCCACCGCACCCCGCCAGCGGACCGCCCAGCTATCTACCGGTCAGCGCCCCACCGACCAGCGCGCCGCCGCACCCCGCCAGCGGACCGCCCGGCTACCCGCCGGTCAGCGCGCCGCCGCAGCCCGTCAGCGGGGCGGCCGCGCCGCCGTGGAGCATGACCGCGCCACCGTGGAGCAGCATGACGCCCCCGCAGGCGCCGACCGGGCCGACCACCACCGGCGACGAGCACAACCACCACGGCGCCTACCACCAGGATGTCGTGGGCGGGCCGGAGCCGGCGCAGGGGCAGGAGGGCCACGACCAGGCGCCGGCGCACCCCGACATCGAGACGTTCCCGATGACGGCGTTGCCCCGACACGAGGTGCCCGAGGCGTTCCACCAGAGGCCGGTCGTCCCGCCGCCGCCGGCGGCGTACCCGATGTTCGGAGAGCAGGACGAGCCCCGCCGGAACCCGACGGCGATGATCGTCACCGTGGTGGTCGCGGTCCTGGCGCTCGCGGCGCTGGTCGGGGTGGGCGTGCTGTTGCTGAGCCGGGAGGCCGCGCCGCCGTCGGGGCCCGCCTCGCCGGTGGCCGCGTCGGCCACGACGGGCGCGCCGAGCGCGGACCGGCCGCCGCCGACCGACCTGACGCTGCGGGACGACTCGGCGACGATCACTCTGCGCTGGACGGACCCGACCGGCGGCGGCGTGCCGTTCATGGTCGCCGGCGGGCGGGCCGGGCAGAAGCTGGGCGTGATGGCCACGGTGGACCCGGGCCAGACCAGCTACACGGTCAACGGGCTGAACTCGCGGGTGGACTACTGCTTCACGGTGCTCGCGGTCTATTCGACGGACACGTTCGCCACGTCGGGGCAGGTCTGCACCGAGCGGGAGAACGGCACGCCGGCGACCTGAGGCGCCGGCCGCGCGTGGCGCACACGCTGGGTGTCCACGGCGGGACACTGCGGGTTCCCCCCGTTCCCGGCCGGGCCATATGATGGCACCCGGCTCAGGGGAGGGTCGCCGCCGGACGGGGCGCCACCTGCCAGGACGACACGGGAGGCAGCCGCGAGTGGCCACCATCGACGACGCCGTGACCGCCGGCGCTCCGCGCCCCCGCAACCGCCGGATCCGGGGCGGGCTGGTCACCATCGGCACGGTGGCCGCGCTGCTGGCCGCCATGGGGCTGACGGTCCTGGGTCTCGGCGCGGCGGACAACGCGGTGGCGAGCCACGACGCGAGTTCCTGGCTGTGGAGCGCCGCGCGCAGCGAGCTGGCCCGGGTCAACGGGGTCACCGCGCGCGTCGACACCCGCGTCGGCGTCCCGGGCGCCCGCCGGCACCCGATGCAGGTCACCCAGACCGACCGGCTGCTGATCCTGCGGGACCTGAACACCGGCCAGGTCAGCTCGCTGGACCTGGCCACGTTGCAGATCACCGCGACGACCCGCACCACGCCGGGTCTCGGCGTCAACGTCGCCCTGCACGAGGACGCGGCGTTCGTCGTCGACGCCGTGCAGGGCGTCGTCCGGCAGCTCGACCCGCGATCGTTGACGCCGGTCGGCGAGCCGGTGCGCTACCCGCCGGGCATCACCGGCGGATCGTTCGACGGCGAGGGCCGGCTCTGGATCGCGGTGCCCAGCGAGGGCACCGTCTCGGCGATCACCGCCGCCGAGCTGCCCTCCGCGCCGGTCTCGGCCCCCGCCGGGGCGGGCCTGAGCCCGAAGCAGGTCGAGACGTACGACGTCGCCGACGCCAGCCACGAGCTGGTCGTCTCCACCCTGGACGACGGTGTGGCGGTGCTCGACCGCACGGCCGGCGCGCTGGTCACCGTGCGGCGGGGCGAGGTCAGGCCGACGCCGTTAAAGATGAACGCCCCCGGCGCTCTGCCGGCGCGCACCAGCGGGCCGACGGTGCCGGTGACGGTGCCCGGCGAGCGGCGGGTGCACGTGGTCGGCGACGGCGGCGAGGTGAGCGCGTTCACCGTGCCGGGCGCCGGCGACCGGCTCAGCCCGGCCGTGGCGTGGGCCGGCCGGTTCTACTGCGCCGACGAGGCGTCCGGCACCGTCTACGCGTTCGACGCGGGCGGCCGACTGGTCGACACCATCCGCAGCCGGGGCACCGGGCCGCTGGAGCTGGAGGTGCGGGAGAACCACCTGTTCATCAACGCCCCCGACGCGGCGACCGCCCGGGTGGTGGACGACCGGCACCAGGTGCGCGAGGTCGACAAGTACGCCAACGACGTGCTCGGCGGGGACCCGCCGCCCACTCCCCCACCGCCGCCCCCGCCGAAGAAGCCGAAGGTGGGCAAGCCGGGCGCGCCGCGCAGCGTCACCGCCGCCGCCGGCAACGCGCAGGCGCGGGTGAGCTGGCGGCCGGCCCCGGCCAACGGCGCGGAGATCACCCGGTACGTGGTGGAGGGCGCCGGCCAGCGGGTGCAGGTGGGCGCCAACCAGCGGGCCGTGGAGATCAAGGGCCTGACCAACGGCGAGACGTACCGGTTCTCGGTGCACGCCGTCAACGCCAAGGGCGACGGCCCGGCGCGCACCAGCAACCCGGTGACGCCGACGGCCGCGGTGCCCGACCCGCCGGCCAGCGTCACCGCGCAGGAGCGGCCGGACGGCACGGTGTTGGTGAAGTGGCCGGCGGCGAACGGGCAGGGCAACACCATCGCCAAGTACGTGGTCACGGCCACCTCGGCGGGCACCAACGCCCCGGCCGGCGAGTCCCGCAAGACCGAGCTGGTGGTGCCGGCCGGCGAGCTGGAGTACGGCACCCAGTACGCGTTCACGGTCGTCGCCGTCAACGACCGGGGCGCCGGCTCGGGGGCCTCCCCGGTCAGCAACACCGTCGTGCCGTACGCGGCCCCCGGGCGGCCGGCCGGGCTGCGGGCGAGCACGGTGGCCGACCGGCCGGGCTCCGTGGCGGTGCAGTGGTCGCCGGCGGAGGCCAACGGCCGCCCGGTGACGAAGTACCTGGTGGACGTGGGCGGGCGCAGCAGCGAGGTGACCGACACCCGGGCCACCGTGGACGGGCTGGGCAACGGCCAGAACGTCACCGTGAAGGTGAAGGCGGTCAACGAGGCCGGGCCCGGCCCGGAGGCCACCGCCACCGCCCGCACCGTCGCCGAGCCCCGCGTCACCGTGACCGGCTCGTCGGCGACCGCGACCTCGGCGACCGTGACGTTCACCGTGGACGCCGGCGGCGGCAAGGCGACCTGCTCGCTGAGCACGCCCGGCGAGGCGGCGAAGACCGGGAACTGCTCCGGCATCACGATGACGGGCCTGACGCCCGGCACGAAGTACACCTTCACCGTCACCGCCAGCAACGCCGCCGGCAAGGGCACCGTGAGCCGCGCCCAGGCCACCGACGCCCTCTACGGCATCGCGACCTGCAACAACGGCCCCGACGGCGACCAGCGCACCTACTGCGACAAGGACGTGGACGGCCGCAACGGCAACGAGATCTTCTCCGTGCCCCGGCAGGACAACGACCGGCAGGTCGGCTGGGCCAAGCCCGGCACCCGGCTCAAGGCGTACTGCAAGAAGTCGGGCGAGAACGTCGACTCCTGGATCTACAACAACCAGAAGCAGAGCAGCTGGTGGGTGCAGGTCGAATACTCCGGCCGCAACTACATCCCGTGGGCGTGGCTCAACCTGGAGGGCGGCGACAACATCAACGTCCTGCCCACCTGCTGACCCACCCAGGCGAGGAGCACCACCCGTGAACACCCCAGAACCGCTCACCCAGCCGGAGGTGCAGGGCTTCGCCGCCCTCGCCGCCCGGCTGGCCGAGAACGTCAACGCGGTGGTGCTGGGCAAGCCGCAGGTGGTCCGGCTGGCGCTGACCGCGCTCTTCGCGCAGGGGCACGTGCTGCTGGAGGACGTGCCCGGGGTCGGCAAGACCACCCTGGCCCGCGCCGTCGCCGCCACCGTCAAGGGGCAGTGGCGGCGCATCCAGTTCACCCCGGACCTGCTCCCGTCGGACGTGTCCGGGGTGACCATCTTCAACCAGGCCACCCGGGGCTTCGAGTTCCACCCGGGGCCGGTGTTCGCCAACATCGTCATCGCCGACGAGATCAACCGGGCGTCGCCGAAGACCCAGTCGGCGCTGCTGGAGGTGATGGAGGAACGCACCGTCACCGTCGACGGCGTCCGCCATCCGGTGCCGCAGCCGTTCCTGGTGGTGGCGACGCAGAACCCGGTGGAGATGGACGGCACCTACCGGCTGCCCGAGGCCCAGCTCGACCGGTTCCTGGTGAAGCTCTCCGTCGGCTATCCCGACGAGGCCGTCGAGGTGGAGGTGCTGCGCGGGGCCACGGTCCGCTCGCCCGAGGCGCTCACCGCGGTCACCGACACGGCCACCGTCGGGGAGATGGTCCGGATGGCCCGCCGGGTCCACATCGCCGAACCCCTCTACACGTACGCGGTGCGGCTGGCCGCGGCCACCCGCAACCATCCGCAGGTGCGGGTCGGGGTCAGCCCCCGGGGCGTGATCGCGCTGACCCGGGCGGCGTGCGCGTACGCGCTGATCGACGGGCGGGGCTGGATCATGCCGGAGGACCTCAAGGCGCTGGCCGAGCCCGTCTTCGCCCACCGGCTGCTGCTCACCCCCGACGCGCAGGTGCGCGGGGTGACCGCCGCCGAGGTGCTGCGCCAGGCGGTCGCCTCGGTGCCGGTGCCGCTCCCGTCGGGCCAGCCGGCCCCGGTGCAGGGCTGACCGGCGACGCCGGTGTCCGCGCTCACCGCCCGAGGTGTCGGGCTGCTCGTCGCCGCCGTCGTGCTGCTCGGCGCCGGCTTCGGCTTCGCGTACCCGGAGCTGACGCTGCTCGGCGCGGCGGCCGGCGTCGCCGTCGGCTACGCGCTGGCGACGGCGGCCTGGCGGCCCCGGCTGGAGGTGACCCGCAGCGCCGACCCGGACCGGGTGGCGCGCGGCGAGCCGGCCGCGATGACGCTGACCGTGCGCAACACCGGGCGGCTGCGCGCCGCCAGCCTGGTTGCCGAGGACCGGTGCGGGGACCGGCCGGTCCCGGTGCCGCTGCTGCGACTGCGGCCGGGCCGCGACACCACGGTCCGCTACGACGTGCCGACCCACCGCCGGGGGGTGGTGCCGGTCGGGCCGCTGCGGGTGACCCGCCGCGACCCGCTGGGGCTGGTGACGCTGGCCCGCCCCTACGGCGGCGCGGTGCCGGTCTGGGTGCACCCGCGCATCCACCCGCTGCACGCGGTGCCCACCGGCGCGGGCCGCAGCCTCGACGGCCGGGTGGACCGGGTGCCGCACGGGTCGATCACCTTCGACTCGCTGCGGGAGTACGTCGTCGGCGACGAGTTGCGGCGGGTGCACTGGCGCACCAGCGCCCGCGTCGGCGAGCTGATGGTGCGGGAGAACGTGGACACCAGCCTGCCCCGGATCGTGGTGCTGCTGGACGACCGGGCCGCCGCCCACCCGGAACACCTCGACGGGGTGGCCGAGTCGTTCGAGTCGGCGTGCGAGGCCGCCGCCTCGGTGGTGACCGCCGCCTACCGGGAGGACCTGCCGGTGGTGCTGCTGACGGTCGCCCCGGAGCCGTCCGGGCCGGACGCGACCGGCGACGCCAGCGGGCACGGCGGCGGGCCGCTGGACCGGCTGGCCGCGGCGCGGCTCGCCGACGAGGGCGTCATCGACGCCGCGACCGCCCGGCTGCGGCGGGAGCGGCTCGGCGACACGCTGGTCTTCCTCACCGGCCCGGGCGGCCGGGACGACCTGGGCGCGGTGGGCGCGCTGCGGGCCGCGTACCCGTCGGTGGTGGTCGGGATCTTCGGGGCGGCGGAGCCGGCGCCGGCGGGCACGGCCGGCCTGGTCGTGATCGACGCCCCGGACGGCGCCGCGTTCGCCGCCGAGTGGGACGGGGTGCGTCGGTGGTGACGGCGCCCGGCGCCCCGGCGGGGCCGGGAACCGGTGTCGGCGGCGGAACCGGCGGGGCGGGGCGGGCGCTGGGACGGGCGCTGCGGGCGGCCCCGGTGCCGCTGGCGCTGATCGCGATGATCGGCCTGGCCGGCGCCGTCCTCGGCCGGGTCTACGCCGGCCCGCTGCTGACCCGGCTGGTGCTCGGCGCGGCGGTGGGTTCCGTGCTGGTCAGCGTGGCCAGCCGCCGGCTGCCGTCGTGGCTGGTCGCGCCGATCTCGGTGACCGCGATGGCCGGCTGGACGGCCTGGTCGCTGCGGCTCACCGCGACCCGGGCCGAGCTGCCCGGCGGCCTCGCCGACATCACCGCCGACGCCGCCACGAACGGCATCCCCCGGCTGCTGACCGCGATGATCCCGGTCGAGCCGACGCCGGACACGGTGCTGGTGCCGCTGGTCGCCGCCTGGCTGGCCGGGCTCGCCGGCGCGGAGGTGGCGCTGCGGGCGGGCCGGGTGCTGCTCGGCTACCTGCCGGCGGCGCTGCTCTACGCCGCCGCGCTCTACGTCGTCGGCCCGAACGCCGACCCGGCGATCGGGCCCACGCTGGCCTTCGTGGCCGTGGCGGCGGTCGGCCTGGCGGTGCCGTCGGCCGGGCCGGCCGCGGGTGACCCGGCCGCCGGGCTGGCGCCGGCGGTCCGCGCCGCCGTCCGGGCCCGGCTCGCCGCCGCCTCGGCCGCCGGGCTGGCCGTGGTCGTCGCGCTGGCCGCCCTGCTCGGCCCGGCCCTCGCCGGCCGGGTCGACGGCCGGCCGGTGGACCCCCGCCGCTACGTCGAGCCGCCGCAGGTGGAGGCGCTGGACGAGAGCCCGCTCATCCGCATCTCCGGTTGGGCGCTCAACCCGGGGCAGAAGCTGCTCGACGTACGCGCCGACGGGCCGGCCGCCCCGGCGCCGACCGGGACGCCCGGGCCCGCCCCGGAGGCCGGCGCCGGCCCGGAGGGCACCGGCCGTTCCGCGCCGATCCGGCTGGCCGTGCTCAGCGACTACGACGGGGTGACCTGGCGGGTCGGCGCGACGTACCGCAACGCGGGGCGGATCCTGCCGGCGACCGCGCCCGCCCCGGACAGCAGCGTGCGGACCGTACGCCAGGAGATCACGGTCGCCGACCTGACGGGGCGGCTGCTGCCCGCCGTCGCCACCCCGCGCGAGGTCACCGGGGCGCGGGTGGCGTACGACCCGGGCACCGGCACGCTGATCCGGCCCGAAGGGCTCACGCCGGGCCTGCGCTACACCGTCACCTCGGCCGCCGAGACGCCCGACACGACCCTGCTCAGCACGGCGGACGTGCCCGCCGGCGACGAGGTGGCCCGGGTGCTGCGCGTCGCCGACGGGGTGCCCGACCCGCTGCGCCGCCTCGCCACCCAGCTCGCCGAGTCCAACGGCGCCCCGTACGCGCGGGCCGCCGCCGTGGAGCAGTTCCTCGCCGAGCACTACCGCCTCGTCGCCGACGCCCCGAGCGGGCACGCGTACCCGAACCTGAACTTCTTCCTCTTCGGACCGCGCGGCGCCGGCGGCCAGCGCGGCACGTCCGAGCAGTTCGCGGCGGCGTTCGCCGTGCTGGGGCGGCTGGCCGGGCTGCCGACGCGGGTGGTGGTCGGCTTCCGCTCCACCGGCGACGGTCCCGTCCGGGCCGGCGACGCGTACGCCTGGCCGGAGGTGCTCTTCGACGGGCTCGGCTGGGTGCCGTTCGACCCGCTGCCCCGGCCCGACGAGGAGCCGCGGCCGGTGGAGGAGGACTTCCGTCCGACGCCCGAGGAGCCCCCCCCGTCCGAGGTGCCGCAGCCGACCGTCGAGCCCACCCCGCCGCCGGAGCCCGTGGCCGCGCCGGGCGGGCCGGCCGACGCCGGCGGGCCGTCGACGGCGCTGCTCGTCGGCGGCGGCACGGGCGGCACGCTGCTGCTGGTGGTGGCCGCCCTGCTCGTCCTGCTGCTGATGCGCCGGGCCCAGACCCGGGCGCGGCTGGAGCGGGGCGACCCCGGCCAGCGCATCGCCGGCGCCTGGCGGGAGGTCACCGACGCGCTGCGCCTGGCCGGCCGGCCCGTCGGCGGTGACCTCGCGGCCACCGAGGTCGCCGCCCGGGCCCACCGCGCCCTCGCCGACGCGACGGCCGCCCGCTCTCCCGCCGGCCGGGACGCCCGGCTCGACGAGCTGGCCGACCTGCTCAACCGGGTCGCCTTCGCGCCCGGCACCGCGACGGCGGAACAGGCCGAGCGGGCTGCCGCCGCCGCGACCGCCTACGTGACGCGGTTGCGGGCGGCCCGTCCCCGCTGGCGCCGCCTGCTCTGGTCCGTACGCCCCGGCCCGCTGCGCTGGCACCGCTGAGCGGCGCAGGGCTTCGGCGAGAACTGTGGGATTTTGCACTGACAGTGCACTTGCCCAGACCTGCCGGGCTGCTTAGCGTCGCACCATGCCTGCTTCGTGGACCTTCGCCGTCGCCCGTGACGACCTGAGCCGGACCACGCTCGTCGAGGGCACGACGCCCACCCTGGCCGACGGCGAAGCGCTGTTGCGGGTGGACCGCGTCGGCCTCACCGCCAACAACGTGACCTACGCGGTGCTCGGCGACTCGATGCGGTACTGGCAGTTCTTCCCGCCGGCGGCGCGAGGGCTGGGACCGCAGTGGGGACTCCCACCGTTGTGGGGCTTCGCCGACGTGGTCGGATCGGCGATCGAGGGGGTCGAGACCGGGCAGCGGGTCTACGGCTACCTTCCGCCGGCGGGTCACCTGCTGGTGCGCCCGGACCGGGTGGACGCATCCGGGTTCCGCGATGCGAGCGCGCACCGGGCCGACCTGCCCTCGCCGTACAACGTGTACCGGTCGACCACCGGCGATCCGGCGTACCGGCCGGACCAGGAGGACCTGCTGGTGCTGTTCCGGCCCCTGTTCTTCACCTCCTTCATGCTGGCCGACTGGATCATCGACAACGACTTCCACGGGGCGAGGTCCCTGGTGCTGTCGTCGGCGTCCAGCAAGACCGCGTACGCCGCCGCGTTCGAACTGCACGGCCGGGGCCCGCGCCTGGTCGGGCTCACGTCGCCCGGCAACGTCTCGTTCACCCGGTCCCTCGGCTGCTACGACGACGTCGTCGCGTACGACGACATCGCCGCCCTCGACGCCGTCCCGACCGCCTACCTCGACCTGTCCGGCTCCCCCGCCACCCGCGACGTCCTGCGGCGGCACCTCCGCGAGCGGCTCGTACGCGACATCGCGGTCGGGCTCACCACCCAGGTACCGAACGCCGACGCCGCCGGAGAGGTGTTCTTCGCCCCGGTGCAGATGCGCAAGCGCCGCCTGGACTGGGGCCGGGACGGGCTCGACCGGCGGTTCACCGACGCCTGGCAGCGGTTCACCGGTGTCGTGGAGGGCTGGCTCGACGTCCAGGTCGGATCCGGCCCCGACGCCCTGCGACGCGCGTGGTCGGAGGTCCTCGCCGGTCGGACGCCGCCGCGCGTGGGTCAGATCGTCCAACTGTGAGCGGCGACGCGGCACGGGCGGCGCTCCTCGGCGCGCCGCGCCCGCGCGCGCCCGTGACCGGTCACTGGCAGACCCGCCACTGGCCGCCCTCCTTGACCAGCGAGATGCTCTGGGTCTGCTCCTCGCCCGTCGCCCGCACGATCCGGACGGTGACCACCCCGCTGACCTGCCCGTTCTTGTTGGACACGCTCGTGCCGGTGAACTTGTAGCTGCTGATGTCCTGCTCCGCCTTTGCGGCGGCGGCGAACGCCTCCGGCGTGGTGTTCGCCCGCACCCTCGCGCACATCCGCTCGTAGGCGGCCCGGTGGTTGCCGGCCCGCACGTCGTCCAGGTGCGCCGCCGTGGCGTCCCGAGCAGGCCCCGCCGCGCTGTCGTATGTGCGGTAGAGCCAGAACCCGCCACCGATGCCGCCGAGACAGCAGATCGCCAGCACCACCCCGACGACGATCAGGATCGTGCGGAGGGTCCGGTTGGGCTTCGGGGCGGGCGCGGGCATCGGCGGGCACGTCATGGCTGGCATGGTAGGAGACGCACGAAATCGATGATCAGGCTCCTGCCGTCGCCGCGGCCGCCACATCGATGCGGACCGATATCTGTAGCGCTGGACACGTGATTGCCGCCGGCATCACTCGCGAACGCCGATCGCGTCGACCGGCCGCGACCGCATGGCGATCCGAGTCGAGGTCATGATGGCGACCACGCCGAGCAGCGCGGCGACCGCGACGATCCCCAGGTAGGCCAGCGGCGGAACGGACGGGATCGGCGTCCTGGTCAGCGCGATGCTCGTGCCGATCAACGACGGAATCGCGGCCAGGGTGCCGATGAGGACAGCCGCGACGACGATGATCAGCGATTCGCTGCGCATCATCGCGAGCACCTGACGGCGGGTGGCGCCGACCAGTCGGAGCAGCGCGAACTCGCGGGCGCGTGCGGCGGTCGCCATCACCAGGGTGTTCACCACGGCGATCGCGAGGTAGCCGAGCAGGACCGCGTTGAGGATGAGGCCCACCGCCGACTCGCCGACGGCCGCGGCGCTCTGCGCGGCAGCGAACGACCCGCGGTTGTCGACCTGGACCGTCGGGAGGTGTCGCACGGCGGCTCGCAACGCATCGCCGAGTGCCCCGACGTCGGCTTCCGCGGCGGCCGCGATCAGCACCGCGAAGTCCAGGCGGTCGGTGGTGTGCTCCAGGACGAGGTCGTGCGGCAGCGTGACGTCACCGAGGCCGAATCCTCTCTCGTAGAGCGCCACCACCCTGGGTCTGATCGCCGTGCCGTCACCGAGACGCAGATCGACGGTGTCGCCGACAGCGACGCCGAGGGTGCCCGCCGCGATCCGACTCAATGCCACCGCGTTGCCCCGCACGTCCGCGACGTCGCCCTCGAGTACGGCGAGATCCATGGTCTCGGCGAGCCGGTCACCGGTGACCCCCTGTGCGAGTGCGGCACCGGCGAGCGTGGTGAGTACGGCGACTCAGGCGGGCCGCGCCGGGCGGGACCATGATCGGGGAATGATCAGCGCGAAGGAGGGCGGGCGGCACGACGGTGCCGCCGCACCGCCGTCGGCACCCCGCGAACGAGGCCACTGGGCGCAACCCTGGATCCTGCTGATCATGGCGCTGCCCGGGGCCGTGTGGTCCTGGTACGCGGCGATCGTCGCCTCCGCGCCGTTCTTCGGCGAGGAGCCCTCCCCGACCGACCGCGCCACCACCGCCGCCGCCTTCCTGTCCGGGGCGTCCCTGTGGCTGACGACGGCCCTGCTCGCCGCGGTCATGTTCCGCCGCGCCGTCGTGCCGGTGCTCTGCGGCCTCGCCGCCGTCGGATTCGCCGCGCTGGCCCTGTCGGGGACGCGGCCGCGCGCCCCGCTGGGCGAGGCGGACATCGCGGGATCGCTGTCGGCCTGGACCCCGCCGACGAGCTGGGCCCTCGTGCTCTGGGGCCTCTTCGCGCTGGCGGCGTGGGCGTACGGCCGTCTGCGCGGCGTCCGCCACGCGGACCGCTGACGGTCGGCCGGGCCGCCCTGGCGCTGGCCTTCGTCTGCCGCGAACCGGCGGTGACCGGGTGAGCGGCATCGACGCGGTCGCGCGGAGAGCCTCACCCGCCCGACTGGCGGCCCTCCTCGACCTTCCGTACCCGTGTGTTGCCGTCGGTCAGGCCCTGTCCACCGCGGCCTGTCGGCCGCAGCTCAGGCACGACGGCAGCGGTGTCGTCCAGGAGCACGGAGTGCGTCTCGCCCGGGGCGAACGCGTGGCGCTCACCCCACTGGCGCAGGGCGAGAACGGCGGTGAACAGGTCATGGCCGGCCTCCGTCAACACGTACTCCTGACGCTTGCCGGACGGGGCGATCTCGCGGGCCAGGACGCCGTGGGCGACGAGCCGACGGAGCCGGTCGCTGAGGATGTTCCGGGCGACGCCGAGGCTGCGCTGGAAGTCGGTGAAGGCGCGCACGCCGTCCATCGCGTCGCGCACGATGAGCAGACTCCAGCGGTCTCCGACCAGGTCGACGGCGCGGGCCACGGGGCACTCGGGGTCCGTCCAGCGCTCGAAGGCGGGCTCCGGGCCGACCGACTGCGACGTCACACCAACCTCCGATGAGTTGCGATCCGAGACCATTATGACCTAGCCTCCGATCGGTTTTATTTTGCTACCGATCGGAGACGTGATGGAATCCAGCGGGCTCGGCTCGGGCCGTCGGCTGTTGCTCGCGGCGTTGGCCGCGGTCGCGGTGGCGAACATCTACTACGCGCAGCCCCTGCTGGCCCGCATCGGCGCCGACCTGGCCATCGGAGCGCAGCACGTGGGCTGGATCGTCGGGGTCGGGCAGGTCGGCTACCTGCTGGGTCTGGTCGCGTTGGTCCCGCTGGGCGACCTGGTGAACCGTCGCCTGCTGATGGCGGCCCACGTCGCGCTGACGGCGATCGGCACCGGCGTGATCGCACTGTCCGACACGACGGTGGGTGTGCTGGCGGGGGCGGCGGTGGCGGGACTGTTCTCCGTCGTGGTCCAGATCGCCGTCGCCTACGCGGCGGCGGT
Organism: Micromonospora sp. NPDC004336; assembly: GCF_053602615.1. NCBI lineage: Bacteria > Bacillati > Actinomycetota > Actinomycetes > Micromonosporales > Micromonosporaceae > Micromonospora > Micromonospora sp. NPDC004336. The sequence goes on along the minus strand of NZ_JBSGDY010000031.1, from coordinate 13,231 downwards.
GTCGAGCCCCGCCGAGCGCGGACGCAACATCGGCGCGGTCACCTCCGGCGTCGTCATCGGCATCCTCGCCGCCCGTACCGTCGCCGGCGCCCTGGCCGACGTGGCGGGCTGGCGTACGGTCTACGCCGTATCCGCGTTCGCGTCGCTCACCCTCTCCGGCGCCGTGCTGGCCCTGCTCCCGCGCGAGGCGCGGCAGACCCGGGATCGCGGGTACCTGCGCACCGTCACCTACGCGCTCCGCCTGCCCCTCTCCGACCGCACGTTCCGCAGCCGCGCGCTGCTCTGCTTCTTCCTGTTCGCCTCGTTCGGCACGCTCTGGAGCGGGATCGCCCTGCCGCTGAGCGACGAACCATGGAACCTCTCGGCGGCCCAGATCGGCCTCTTCGGCATCGCGGGACTCACCGGGGCCCTCGGGGCCGCGCGAGCCGGCCGCTGGGCGGACCGGGGACTGTCGACCCCGGTCACCGGGTGGTCCCTGCTACTGCTCGTCGTCTCCTGGATCTGCACGGCCCAGGCCCCTCACTCCCTCGCGCTGCTGGTGATCGGAGTGGTGGCGCTCGACTTCGCCGTGCAGGCCGTACACGTCACCAGCCAACAACTCGTCACGGCCCGCCGGCCCGAGGCCGCCAGCCGCACCATCGGCGCGTACATGGTGTTCTACTCGCTCGGCTCCGCCCTCGGTGCGGTGAGCACCACCTGGGCCTACTCCACCGCGGGCTGGACCCTCACCAGCCTGCTGGGCGCCGCGTACGGCGTCGCCGCGCTCGCCGTGTGGGCCGCCTCGCGCCGTGACATCCGGTTCCCGCCCTCCGTCCGTCGGCCGGTGGGCGCAGGAGCGACCGGCCGCGAGGCCGGTCCCGGGTGAGCTCCGACCGGCGGCGGCGAACGCCACACGCCGATGATCGTCAACCACGCGGGGTGCCGGGCGCAGCCGGGCGCGCTCGGTCAGGGGTGCGTCAGCGGGGGGCACGAGGACCTCCGGAGTGATGCGGACCTTCGACAAGCTCCACCTCACCCGGAGGTCCTCCCCTACTTCGAGATCCCGGCCCTGTCACCAACGTCCGTGGGCAGGACACCTAGTCGATGTCGATGACGGCCTTTCCGGACACCCGCCTGCCGAGCAGTGCTTCGGCGGCGTCGCTGGCGCGGTTCCACGAGTCGCGCCAGCCCACCGGCACGGAGATGACCCCGCGGGACGCAAGGTCGACGAGGGTGGCCAGGTCGGGGCCGGGGTCGGACGCGTCGCCGAAAGACTGCAGCGTCTTCGCCGCACCGTGGGCGAAGATCGAATTGGGTGGAAACACCGCCGGTTCACCCGATGCCCAGCCGATGCTGACCAGAGTGCCGCCGGGCCTGAGGAGGCCCCAGGCGGCGACCAGATGCCCTCCGCCCACGTTTTCCAACACCAGATCGACCGGCTCGTCGATGCCGTCGAGCCCGACGACCACCTCGCTCGCCCCGAGCGCGCCCAGCCCCTCACCGCGCTGTGCCGAGCCGACCGAAGCGATGACATGCGCACCGCCGAGCCGCGCGAGTTGCACCGCGAGCCGGCCGACGCCGCCGGAAGCGCCGGTGACCAGCACCCTGCGGCCCAGCACGGAGCCGGCGGCGCGCAACGTCCGTAGGGCGGTGATGCCCACCAGGGGCAACGCGGCAGCCTCGGCGAGGTTGAGCCCTTCGGGAACGACGGCGACGCTGTCGGTGCCGAACACGGCTCGTTGGGCCCAGGCTCCGGCGCCGAAGGCGACGACCCGCTCACCGACGGCCGGCCCGGTGCCGTCCTCGGCCGCCTGGACGACGTGTCCAGCCGCGTCGTAGCCGAGCACCGTACCCGCCGGCTGGGCGCCCAGATAACGAACCTCACCGAAGTTCAGCGACGCGTGCCGCACCTCGACCAGCACCTGGCCCGGCTGCGGCACCGGCTCCGGAACCTCGGCCAGCCGGAAACCCTCCATGGTCTCTGGAGCGGCGATCAGCGCTTGCACAGTGACACCTCCAACAACCCTAAACGGACCGACGGTCCGTATTGCGCCTGCGATACTATGCGGACTCATGGTCCGTTTTCTAGGGGGGTGTGATGGCCGCCGAACGCGCAGACGCCGCGCGCAACCGCGAGGCGATCCTGCGGGCGACGGAGGAACTACTCGCGCTGCACGGGCCGGAACGCGTCTCACTCGACGCTGTCGCCGCCAGGGCCGGCGTGGGCAAAGGCACCGTGTTCCGGCGATTCGGCAGCCGCACCGGACTGTTCCAGGAACTGCTCGCCGAGCGCGCGGCCCGCATCCGCGAAGCGATCGACCACGGTCCGCCACCGCTGGGCCCCGACGCGCCGCCCCGCGTCCGGCTCCTCGGGTTCCTCGACGAACTAGCCAGGCTCGCCGCGAAGAACATCGCGCTGATCGCGGCGCACGAACAGGCCTGCGCCGCCGACAAGCACCAAGACCCCACCTACCGGCGCTGGCATGAGCACCTCGCGGGACTCATCCACCAGGTCCGCCCCGACGCCGACGCCGAGTTCCTCGCCCACATGCTGCTCGGCTCGTTCGACGGCGAACTCGTCCGGCGAATGACCGATCGAGGCGGTCTCAGTCGGCTTCAAGCAGCGGTTCGCGACCTGGCCCGCACAGTCGTGCCCGGCGACGACGCCCGCACGACCGGGCCGACGAGCGGCACCGCACGAAGGACGTAGCCCCGCTCCGATCAGGCCGCCGCGAGCGAACGCCAGACCCGGTCGGGCAGTACGCGGGCCGCCTGCGCGAGGTCGATGCCCGGTACGCCGGCGAGCCAGCGGCGCGCGGTCTCCGCCACCGGACCGATCAGCAGCATCTCGACCAGCGGCTCCGGCAGCGTGGCGATCTCGCCGGCCGCCATGCGGGGGCGCAGCCAGTCGGCGACGGCCGCCATGAACGGCGCCTTGGCGGCCGCCACCTGGTCGGCGTGCGCGGCGAGGTAGCCGGCGTAGGCCGAGGCGTGGATGAACCGGGCGGCAGCCGGGTTGTCCGCCGTGAAACGCAGGTAGGCCAGCACGATGGCGCGGACGCCGGTGCGGGCGGTCCGGGCCCGGCTCAGCCCCGCGATCAGCTCGTCGAACAGCGCCGACATGCACCGGCTGTACAGCGCCGCGGCCAGCCCGTCGAAGCTGCCGAAGTGATGGTAGAGACTGCCGAGGCTGACCCCGCTTGCGGCGGTCACCGCGTTGACCGTGAAGCCGGGCTGGCCGGCCGAGTCGAACACGTCCAGCGCCGCGGTCAGCAGTCGTTCGGCGGTCGCCTCGCCCCGCTGCTGCCTAGGCGACATGCGCCAGCCCCTGGTCCCACAGCCGTCGCGCCAGGACCGGATCGTCCGCCACGGGCGCGAGCGGCACCTGACGGTCGCCGTCGAAGTAGCGGCCGGACTCCTCGCCGGGCGCGAACGCCAGCCGCACGACCCGCGCCGCGCCGACCGCCGGGGCTTCCCACCGGCGCTTGACCGCCTTGAGCAGCAGGCCCGGCAGGCCGCCGGGATCTCCCAGGCCGGTCCTGACGACGCCGGGATGCACCGCGTCGATGGTCACCCCGGAGTTCTTCCAGTGCTCGGCGAACAGCGGCACGGTGAGCAGGTTCGCGAGCTTCGTGTCGCAGTAGGTGCGCATCCGGTGGAAGTCCTCGCCGCGGGGCGTACGGTCCGGGTCCACCCTGCCCCTGACGTAGAGGCCGGCGCTGACCTGGACCACCCGTCCCAGCCGCTCCGCCGACAGGTGGTTGAGCAGGAACGGCGCCAGGTGGTTGACCGCGAACGACTCCTCGTACCCGTCCTCGGTGCGCACCAGCCGGGTGGGCCAGACGCCGGCGTTGTGCACCAGCACGTCGATCCGTTCGCAGCGGTCGCGCAGCTCGGCCGCGACGGCCCGGACGGACGACAGCACCGACAGGTCACCCACGACCAGCTCCGCCGAGCCGCCCGCGCCGTCGGGGGACGCCGTCAGCGCCGCGACCGCCTGTTCGCCGCGCACCCGGTCCCTGGTCACCAACACCACCCGGCAGCCCTGTCGCACCAGTCGGGTGGCCACCGCGAACCCGATGCCGCGGTTGGCTCCGGTCACGACCGCCGTCTTCGTCATGGCCTCAGCCTAGGCGGAAACTAGAGCGATGTTCTAGAACCAATTTCCACAATCGTCGATCGTCCGCTCCCCGGTCGCTACGCCCGCAGGCGACGGACCAGCTTGCGCAGGCCGGCCTGCCAGCCGTCCGGGTCCTCGGCGCGGCGGCGGGCGTACGCGGCGACCTCGGGGTGCGGCAGGATGAGGAACCGCTCCTCGGCCAGGCCGGCGACCGCCGAGTCGGCCACCTGGTCGGGCGTGAGCACCGCGCCGGAGGCGGCGATGACCCGCGCGCCGAGGTGGCCGGCGGCCAGCCCCTCGGCGAGCATCGGCGTGTCCACGCCCTGCGGGCACAGGGCGCTGACCCGGATGCCCTGGTCGCGGTAGGTCACGGAGAGCCACTCGGCGAAGCCCACGGCGGCGTGCTTCGTCGTCGTGTAGGGCGCGTCCCCCACCGCGGTCAGCACGCCCGCCGCCGAGCAGGTGTGCAGCAGGTAGCCGCCGCCCCGGGCCAGCATCGCCGGCAGCACCGCTCGGGCGGCGTAGACGTGGGAGAGCACGTTGACCCGCCAGGCGCGGTCCCAGCCGGCGTCGTCGACCTCCACTCCCCCGCTGGTGGCCACGCCGGCGTTGGCGCAGAACAGGTCGATCCGCCCGTACCGTCGCTCGGTGTCGGCGACCAGCGCGCGGACCTGCTCCTCGTCGGTCACGTCGAGGGCGGCGGCGTGGGCGGCCGGGCCGATGCCGTCGGCGACCGCGCGGGCGGCGTCGGCGTCGAGGTCGGCGACCACCACGGCGGTCGCGCCCTCGGCGACGAACCGTCGCGCCAGGGCCGCGCCGATGCCGCCGGCCCCGCCGGTGACCACCGCCACCCGGTCGGTGAGGTTCACCGCGCGCCACCCCCGCCCAGCCGCGCGATCAGGTCACGCAGCGCCCCGGCGCCGCCTGCGGCCAGCTCGGGGGTGGGGAGCAGGGCCAGCACCGGCACGTCCACCCCGGCGACGGCGTAGCGGCGGACCTGTTCGCGGCACCGCTCCGGCGAGCCGTGCAGCACCAGCGCGTCGACCACCTCGTCGGGCACCGCCGCGCCCGCGCCGCGCCGGTCCCCGGCCGCCCAGGCCCGCCACATCGGCCCGAGCGTCTCCTCGCGGCCGAGCCAGCGGTGGAACGCCGCGTACGCGGGAACGGTGAGGTAGCTGGTGATCAGCCGGCGGCCCAGGGCGCGGGCGTGCGCGGCGTCCTCGGTCGGGCAGACGAAGATCCGGGCGACCACGTCGAAGCCGGGACGCCGCTCGCCCACCTCGGCGAGCGCGCGCGGCACGTCGTCGGCGCCGAGCCAGTTGAGGATGACGCCGTCGGCCTCCGCGCCGGCCAGCCGCAGCATCCCCGGGCGCAGGGCGGCGAGCAGCACCGGCGGCGGCACGGCCGGCTTGCGGTCCAGGGTGAACCGGCGTACGGCGAACGTGTCGAACTTCCCGTCGACGGTCTCGCCGGACAGGGCCGCGCGCAGGAACCGCAGCACGTCGCGGGTGCGCCGGAACGGCTCGTCGAACGGCACGGCGTTCCAGTTGCCGACGACGACGGGCGAGGACGCGCCGATGCCGAGCGCGAACCGCCCGGGTGCGGCGTCGGCCAGCGCGGCGGCGCTCATCGCCAGCAGGCCCGGCCCCCGGGTGAACACCGGCGCGATGGCGGTGCCCAGGCGCAGCCTCGGCTGCCAGGCGGCGGCGAGCGCCAGCGGGGTGAACGCGTCCGCGCCGTTGACCTCGGCGGACCAGACGTCGGTGAACCCGGCGGCGTCGAGGGCCGCGTAGACCGCGGCGTGCTCGGCGAGCGGGATGCCGTCCAGCGGCACCGTCATGCCCCATCGCGTCGTCATCGGTCGATCGTGCCCGCTCGCCGCGGCGCAGGGCAAGATCCCGTCGGGGATCCCACAGGCATCGAGATCGGCGGATCTGCCTGCGGCGGCGGAGCCGGTGGCCGCTCCGGACCACCGGGACGCGGGGACGGACGAGCCCCGGCCGATCGCTGACGGATCGGCCGGGGCTCGTCGCGCGGAGCCGGATCAGGCGAGGTCGAACCGGTCCAGTTCCATGACCTTCGTCCAGGCCGCGACGAAGTCGGCGACGAACTTGTCGCGAGCGTCCTCGCTGGCGTAGACCTCCGCGAGGGCCCGCAGCTGGGAGTTGGAGCCGAAGATGAGGTCGACCGCCGTGGCGGTCCACTTCACCTGGTCGGTGGCCAGGTCCCGGATCTCGTAGACGTGCTCCTCGGACTCCGACGCCTTCCACCGGGTGCCCGGGGAGAGCAGGTTGGCGAAGAAGTCGTTGGTGAGCACGCCGGGCCGGTCGGTGAGGACTCCGTGCCGGGTGCCGCCGGTGTTGGCCCCGAGGGCGCGCAGGCCGCCGACGAGGACGGTCATCTCGGGCGCGGTCAGGTTGAGCATGTACGCGCGGTCGACGAGCAGCACCTCCGGCTGGGTCTTCTCACCGGCACGCAGGTAGTTGCGGAACCCGTCGGCGCGCGGCTCGAGGACCCGGAAGGACTCGACGTCGGTCTGCTCCTGGCTGGCGTCGGTGCGGCCCGGGTGGAACGGCACGGTCACCTCGACGCCGGCGTCGCGCGCCGCCTTCTCGACGGCGGCCGAACCGGCCAGCACGATCAGGTCCGCCAGCGAGATCTTCGCGCCGCCGGCGGCGTTGAACTCCCGCTGGATGCCCTCCAGGGTCTCCAGGACCGTGGCGAGCTGCTCGGGCTGGTTGACCTCCCAGTTGCGCTGCGGCTCCAGCCGGATCCGCGCGCCGTTGGCGCCGCCCCGCTTGTCGGTGGAGCGGAAGCTGGCCGCCGAGGCCCACGCCGTGGTGACCAGCTGGGCGGTGGTCAGGCCCGACTCCAGGACCTTCGCCTTGAGCGCGGCGACGTCGGCGTCGCCGACCAGCTCGTGGTCGACGGCCGGCACCGGGTCCTGCCACAGCTGGGGCTCCGGGACCCAGGGCCCGAGGAAGCGGCTGACCGGACCCATGTCGCGGTGCAGCAGCTTGTACCAGGCCTTGGCGAACGCCAGCGCGAACTCGTCCGGGTTCTCCAGGAAGCGGCGCGAGACCTTCTCGTACGCCGGGTCGAAGCGCAGCGACAGGTCGGTGGTGAGCATCGTCGGCTTGTGCTTCTTCGACGGGTCGTGGGCGTCCGGGATGATGGCCTCGGCGTCCTTGGCGACCCACTGCTTCGCGCCGCCGGGGCTGGTGGTCAGCTCCCACTCGTAGCCGAAGAGGATCTCGAAGAAGCGGTTGCTCCACTGCGTCGGCACGTCGGTCCACGTCACCTCGAGACCGCTGGTGATCGTGTCCGCGCCCTTGCCGCTGCCGTAGGTGCTCAGCCAGCCCAGGCCCTGCGCCTCCAGCGGGGCGGCCTCCGGCTCGGGGCCCACGTGGTCGTCGGCGACGCCGGCGCCGTGGGTCTTGCCGAAGGTGTGGCCGCCGGCGATGAGGGCGACGGTCTCCTCGTCGTTCATCGCCATCCGGGCGAAGGTCTCGCGGATGAAGTGCGCCGCCGCGATCGGGTCGGCGTTGCCGCGCGGGCCCTCCGGGTTGACGTAGATGAGGCCCATCTCGGTCGCCCCGACCTCGGGCGACATCTCCTTCTCGGAGACGTAGCGCTCGTCGCCGAGCCAGGTGTCCTCCGGGCCCCAGAAGATCTGCTCGGGCTCCCAGACGTCCTCCCGGCCGAAGGCGAAGCCGAAGGTCTTGAAGCCCATCGACTCCAGGGCGACGTTGCCGGCGAGCACGAGCAGGTCGGCCCAGGAGATCTTCTGGCCGTACTTCTGCTTCACCGGCCACAGCAGGCGGCGGGCCTTGTCGAGGTTGGCGTTGTCCGGCCAGCTGTTGAGCGGGGCGAAGCGCTGACCGCCGTCGCCGGCGCCGCCACGGCCGTCGTGGATGCGGTAGGTGCCCGCCGAGTGCCAGCTCATCCGGATCATCAGGCCGCCGTAGTGGCCGAAGTCGGCCGGCCACCAGTCCTGCGAGGTCGTCAGGACCTCGACGATGTCCCGCTTGAGGGCCTCGACGTCGAGCTTGGCGAACTCCCTGGCGTAGCTGAAGTCCCGGCCCAGCGGGTTGGCCGTGGAGGAGCGGGAGTGCAGCACCGACAGGTCGAGCTGGTTGGGCCACCAGTCCCGGTTGGTGCGCGGCCGCCCGCCCGTCTTCGGCGTGGGCGAGTCGATCGCCGGGTTCTCGCTCTCGCTGCCGTGGGCGGTCACCGAGTCGTGCGCGATCGGGCAGCCGGCCGCCGCCTTCTTGTCCACGCCCTGGGCGCTGGCGGGGCCGTTGTCCTGGATGTCGCTCATCTACTTCCTTCCGAACTGGTGGATCAGTGGGAGGTGCGGGTCGCGCAGTCGGGGCAGGTGCCCCAGAAGACGACCTCCGCCTCGTCGACCACGAAGCCGTGGTCGTCGGAGGCGGTGAGACAGGGTGCCTGGCCGACGGCGCAGTCGACGTCGGCGATCGCGCCGCAGGAGCGGCACACGACGTGGTGGTGGTTGTCCCCCACCCGGGACTCGTACCGGGCGGTCGCGCCGGCCGGCTGGATGCGCCGCACCAGGCCGGCGTCGGTGAGCGCCCGCAGCACGTCGTACACCGTCTGGTGGGAGACCGTGGGCTGCTGGGCGCGGACCAGCGCGATCACCGCGTCGGTGTCGATGTGCGGGTGGTCACGCAGTGCGGCGAGCACCGCCAACCGGGGTCGGGTCACGCGCAACGAGACCGCCCGCAACTCGGCCTCGAAGTCGGACGTCATGCGGCGACCCTAGCCCACTTTTTTGGAATCAATCAAGTTTTCGGAGGTGTCGACCCGCACGTGTCCGGCGACTTTCGGCCCGTCCGGCCGCTCTCGACCCGACAACCGTGACGGTAGTGGTCGCGGCGGCCCGTCTCGGCCATTTCCGGAAGTGTCGACCCGCGCCCGCCCGACGCGCCCCCGAGCCCGCCCGGCGACCCCCGGCCGGACGACCGTGACGTTACGTGGTCGCGGCGGCTAATCTCCGTGCGTGACCTTCTCGCTCGTCGCCCGCTCCGACGACGGCCGCCTGCACGGTGTCGTCGTGGCCAGCCGCTTCCTGGCCGCCGGCGCCCTGGTCCCGGCCGCCGAGGCCGAGGTCGGCGCGCTCGCCACCCAGGCGCACGTCAACCTCGCCTACCGGCCGCAGGGGCTCACCCTGCTGCGCACCGGGGTGGCCGCGGCCGACGTCGTCGCCGGCCTGGTCGCCGCCGACCCCGACCGCGACCACCGGCAACTCGGCGTGGTCGCCGCCACCGGCGCGGGCGCGAGCTGGACCGGCCCGGCCTGCCACCCGTGGGCCGGCGGCCAGGCCGGGGACGGCTGGGCGGCGCAGGGCAACATCCTGGCCGGCCCGCAGGTCGTCGACGCCGTCCGCGACGCCTGGCTGGGCGGGGCCGCACTGCCGTTCCCCGACCGGCTGGTCGCCGCGCTGCGCGCCGGGGACCAGGCCGGCGGCGACCGGCGCGGCCGGCAGAGCGCCGGGCTGCTGGTCGTCGAGCGCGGCGGCGGGTACGGCGGCACCAGCGACGTCCTGGTCGACCTGCGGGTCGACGACCATCCCGACCCGGTGACCGAGCTGGGTCGGCTGCTCGCCGTGCACACCCTGCTGTTCAGCCGGCCCGACCCGGCCACCCTGCTCGACCTGACGGGCGCGGTCGCCGCCGAGGTGGGTGCGCTGCTCGCCGCGCTGGGCCTGCCGGTCGACGCCGAGGGGCCGCAGGAGGCGCTGTTCGCCTGGGCCGGGATGGAGAACCTGGAGGAGCGGCTGGTGCCCGGCCGCATCGACCCGGTGGTGCTGGACCACCTGCGGAAGTCCGTCCCGCGCGTGCCCGCGCCCCGCCCCGGGGCGGATCCGCTGGGCGCCGACGCCTGACGTTCCCGCGGCCGACCGACCCCGCCGCGCGGTCAGCCGCCGAAGGAGAGCCAGCGGAAGCCGGCCGCGTCGACGACGGCCCGCTCCCGGTCGGTGAGCTGCGCCCGGCCGGTCGCCTTGCGGATCAGCGTGAGCCGGTCCCAGCCCAGCTCCGCCGGGACGGGCCGCCCGCCGGTCAGCAGTTCGGCGACGATTTCCGCCGCCGTGGGGGTCAGCCACGGCTCCCGGTCGAGCGCCGCCGCCAGGTCCAGGCCGTGCACCCCGACCTCCACCACGCGGGTACGCAGGAACTCGACCAGCGTCATCGCGTCGCCGTGGCGGGTGCGGACCGACCGGCCCGGCGGCTGGGCGTCCACGGCCGCCAGGGCGGCCCGCCACGCCCGGTCGAAGTCGACCACCAGGGCCGGGCCGTCCAGCTCCCGGGCCTCGCGGCGGCCGCTGTCGACACGGGCGGCGTCCACGGGCGGGGTGAACTTCGCCGCGCCGAAGTAGCCGGCGGCGTCCACCTCGGCGCGGGGCGGCGCAGGCGCGGCGAGCATGTCCACCAGCCGCCCGGCGCCGGTGCGCACGTGGGCCAGCAGCTCGCGCACCGTCCACGGACGGCAGTCGGTCGGGCGGTCGAGGGCCGCCTCGTCGACGCCGCGCAGCACCTCGCCGAGCCGCTCGCACTCGTCCCGGAACGCCGCCCGTACCCGCTCCACCCGGCTCCCCCTCCGTCCGCGACCTCCCAAGATCCTCCCAGACCGCCGGTCCCGCCTGTGCGGGGCCGTTTCGGCGGGCACCGGGCGGGTACGCGCGCCGGGCCGAGGAGAGGAGCGCCACCGATGGCCGGGATCATGCTGCGCAGCACCGCGTTCAACGACCACGACATGTTGCCGAGCCGCTTCTCCCGCGAGGGCGGCAACGTCTCACCGCCGCTGGAGTGGTCGCAGGTGCCGGAGTCCGCGACCGAGCTGGTCCTCTTCGTCGAGGATCCGGACGCCGGGAAGACCCCGTTCCTGCACTGGCTGGTGACGGGGATCGCGCCGAGCGCGGCCGGGGCGCCCGAGGGCGGGGTGCCCCTGGGCGGCCGGGAGTGGCCCAACGACTTCGGCACGACCGGCTGGGGCGGCCCGCACCCGCCGCAGGGCGACGACCCGCACCGCTACTTCTTCCGCCTCTACGCGCTGGACCGGCCCCTCGACCTGCCCGACCCGCCGCGCGCCGCCGACGTGCACCGGGCCCTCGCCCAGCGGGACATCGCCAGCGGGACGATGGTGGGCACCTTCTCCCGCTGACGCGGGACGGCCCGCGGCGCCGACGCCGGCCCGGCGGAGCGCCGTCAGCCCCTTCACACGCGGCGCCGACGCCGGCCCGACGGAGCGCCGTCAGCCCTTCACGCGCGGCACCAGCCGGTGCACCACGGCCAGCACCAGCGCCATCACCACGCCCATCGTCCCGGCGATGCCGGCGGCGCTGCCCGCGTAGCCGACGAACAGTGGCCGGCGGGCCAGGTCGGCGGGCAGGACGGGCGGCGTGCCGTGCAGGTCGACCAGCCAGGCCAGCGCGAGCCCGCTGGCCACCGCCGCCAGCACCCCGCCGACGCCGAGCACCGTCGCGGCGACCCGGTGCGCGTCGGCCGGCTCCACCTGCGCCTGTTCCCGCTGGGTCACCAGCAGCAGCAGCCCGGCCAGGGCCGCCCACACCCCGACCACCAGGAACGCCGCCACCGCGTCGCTGGGCCGGTGCCAGCCGGCGGAGAGGGTGGCCACCCCCGCGACCGCGGCGTAGGCGGCCCCGAGGAACGCGCCGACCGCCCGCACCTTGCGCGGCAGCACGAGCACCAGCGCGACCGCCACCGACGCGGCGACCGTGGCGTGCCCGCTGGGCAGGCTGTTGCCGGCGTAGATCCGCTCCGGGTCGATGCCGAAGTCCGGGCGGGCCAGGCCGTGCTTGAGCAGTTGGGTGGCGCCGTTGGCGCCGGCGATCAGCAGCGTGGCCGTGACCGCGAGCGCGATCCGGCCCCGGATCAGCGCGATGAAGCCGATCACCGCGGTCGCGGCCAGCAGCGACACCACCGACATGGCGTTGAGGATCCGGTCGACCGGGCCGTCGATGCGGTCCTGGCCGATGCGGTTCCCGGTCAACGCGACGGTGTCGGCCCACTGGCCGATCTCGGTGTGCACGGCGACGCGCCAGACGGCCAGCAGCGCGGCCGCCTGGACGATAGCCAGGACGACCAACCAGACCGCGGTCCAACCCCTCGGCGTCGCTCGCACCCGCACACGGTAACGGCCGAGCCGCCCCGGCCGCCCGGTGGCCCACCCGCCGGCGGCGGATAGGTTGGGGGCGGACGTGAGGAGGGCGCGGTGACCAGCACACCGGAGCGCGGGACGGCCCCGGCGGACCGACCGGAGACCCTCGCCGACCTGCTCGGCGGGCGCCGGGGCGCCGTCGACGCCACCCTGCCGCCGGTGGCGTTCGCGGCCGGTTGGCTGCTCGGCGGCCACTCGCTGTGGGCCGGGGTCGGCGCGGCGGTGGTCACCGGCACGGCCCTGGCCGCCTGGCGGCTGCGCCGGGGCGACCGGCCCCGCTCGGTGCTGGTCGGGCTGCTGGCGGTCTGCGTGGCGGCGCTGATCGCCCTGCGTACGGGCCGCGCCGAGGACTTCTTCCTCATCCAGTTGCTCTCCAACGCCGCGAGCGCGCTGGCCTGGGTCGTCAGCATCGTGGTGCGCTGGCCGCTGCTCGGGGTGGTGGTGGGCGTCGCGCTCGGGCAGCGCGGCCGGTGGCGGCGCGACCCGGCGCTGCTGCGCGCCTACGGCCGGGGCAGTTGGGTGTGGGCGGCGACCTACGTGCTGCGGGTGGCGGTGTTCCTGCCGCTGTGGCTGGCCGGGCAGGTCGTGGCGTTGACCGTCGCCCGGGTGGCGCTGACGTGGCCGCTGGTGGCCACGGCGCTGGCGGTGAGCTGGGTGGTGGTGCGCCGGTCGCTGCCGGCCGGTCATCCGGGGCTGCGGCACCCGGTCGGCCGGGTCGTGGCGGCGGCAGAATAAGGGAGAGGCCGCCACGGGGGGAGCGGCCTCTCCGGTGACGTACGTTACTCCGTCGCGGTCGCGCGTGTGATCCCGCGAGCCCTGTTTTTGCGGGCTTTTTCGCGCCCGTTGCGTATCCGGGTGGTGGGGTGGGCCGGTCCGCTCCGCTGCGTCGGCCGGAGTCGCCCGGTTCGCGGCCTCGCGGGCCTGCATCTTGGC